>CAZYIC010000021.1:0-18871 GCA_964646925.1 uncultured Gammaproteobacteria bacterium | reverse complement strand
TCTACATACGAGTAGTTTACCTATTTTCACGGCACTGTCTGATGTGTATCTACCTCTGTTTCTTAGTCTGCCGCAGCCAGCAGCGCATTTGCCTCTGTTGCCACAGACGGCACCAGTGCCTGGGTGTTCTATGGAGAAACAACAGGGTTATCCAGCAATCTTTCCGGTTCAAGAAAATTAGTTTACAAAAAATGCGTACCGCCGTTTGCCGCGACAACTGATTGCGATTCCTCATCAACCGCAGTTGTCTCTTACCACGGCACTTTTGACAAATACTGGAGCTATGTGTCTTCTGCTTACACGGATGATACCACAGACGCAGGCAATACCACTTCTGCCGACACCCAGATGGTGACAGGAGTAGGAGACATTGCCTACTTTGGCAAGACAGCCAAGTTTGACTCCATATCCTGGGATGTTTCAACCAGCGGAGTGGCAGGAGTAGTAGTATGGGAGTATTACAACGGGTCTTCCTGGGTTATTCTGCAGAACTACGGAGACAACAGCGCTCCTAATCTTACCGCAGACGGACGCTTGAATTTTGTTCCTCAAACTGATTGGGCAACCACCACTGTCAATGGAGAAGGAACAGCATACTATTACATTAGAGCCAGAGTAACTACTGCTTACACCACAACTCCAGTTGGCGTTCAGTTTGCGGTAATTCCTTTGATCAGCTGGACAGGGGTGACGGGAACAGTCGCTTCCAACACAACCCACCTTGTTTGGACAGAGAACGCGGCTTCTCCCATAAGAGTAAGGTATGCGTCTGTGACTACTACCGCTTCAACCGCTCCCGCGTCTACCGCCAATATCTCGCCAGCAGTGGCAGGGTATTCTGCAACAACTCTTGCCACCCAGCCCTCCACAATGAGGCATATTGTGAGAACCAGCGAAGGCACACTGCATGCTTTTGTTCAGCTAAGCACATTTAACAATGGAAGCCAGTGCAGCGGCAACACAGGTTTAAACTGGCTCTATTCCACAGATTCGGGAACAACCTGGACCTGCGGAGGCCAGCTATCTTCTGACACCACCAACCTTATGTACGCAGACGCCAGAGCAGACTCTTCAGACAACATCTATGTTGTGTACTCTGTGGCAACAACAGGAGGCAGTACCTCATATGACGTTACCTACAGAAAACTCACCAAAGGAGCAGGAGCAACCTGGACTCTGGAATCTGCCCAGACTGTGCTTGACGGTGATGCTTCAGGAGATAACGCAGGATTCTTTTACGCAACTATTGAACTTGAAGGAACAACCAGAGCCTGGATAGCAGCCAGAGAGTATGATGGCACAAACTACCAGGTGGGAGTTTACTATTCAGACGGTCTAACCGCAGCCCCAACTTGGACAGTATCCCAGCAAACCCTGGATACCGCAGGCAACAACAACAATTACCATATTCCAACCATTGTTCGTTTTGGTTCCAACATTGGAGTTATCTGGAATGACCAAGGAACATCAGGTGATTTATTATGGCGTTACCGCGCAGACGCGGACGGATTAACGAGTTGGAATGCGGCGGCAACCATTAGCACAACTTACAGTGTAACAGCTGCCACCTTTTCCGCGGTTGGCGATACTTCCGGCAATGTTTATGTTACAGCGAATGACGGCACAGTTGTTTATTTCTCCCAATATCTTTCCAGCTGGTCTTCAATTGCAACTGTCTCTTCTGCTGCTGCGTCTGACGCATTTGCCTCTGTTGCCACAGACGGCACCAGTGTTTGGGTACTTTATGGAGAAACAACAGGGCTATCCGCCGGACTTGAAGGCGTCCAAGGTAGGACGCTAGTTTACAAAAAAGGCGTTTCTCCGTTTGCCACTGGAAATTTTGACACCAACTCTACCGCAGTAGTTTCCCAGCATGGCACTTTTGATAAAGTTTGGCTGTATGATGCCTCTGCCGATACATATGGGGATGAAACAACCGATGCAGGCAATACAACAAGCGCGGATGTTGCCCATTCATCATCCTCAACAATGCTCAAAGACGCAGGCGATATTGCCTACTTTGGCAAAACAGCCAAGTTTGACAATATATCCTGGGATATTTCCACCAATGGCGCTTCGTGTGAGATTGCCTGGGAATACTACAATGGCTCTGCCTGGATGGCGTTAACAGACTTTATTTCTATTGATGACCATGATTTGGATGGCGACGGAGCAATATCATTTATTTCTCATTCCGACTGGGCAACAGTTGCCGTGAATGGAGAAGGCACCAGCTATTACTATGTGAGAGTGAGGGTAACCGCAGGCAATGCCTGCTCTACGGGTCCTGTTGGGGTGCAGATGGCTACGATACCTGCAATTTACTGGGCGAACATGGCAGTTGGCGCCAGCTCCGGTTTGTATATGCTTTGGACAGAGAACGTGGCTTCTCCAACAAGAATGAGATATGGGACCGTAACCTTCAACACGGCTCCATCCGCGCCTTCTTCTTTGGGCGGGCATGTTGCAGGTTCATTCACCGCGGATACTACTCCGACATTAACGCTTACACTTTCCGATTCCGACGCCGCAGATACGGTGAAATTTCAGATACAAATTGACGATTCTTCAGATTTTGGCAGCGCGGTTGTTGACTACACTTCCGCTTTAGCTGCCCAAGGCTCAACCAGCTTTACTGTTGGCCAGGCCGCAGGAAGCGGAAGCTATACAACCGGTTCGTCCGGCCAAACGCTTTCCGACGGCAGCTACTATTGGAGGGTTAAAGCAATAGACGATGACAGCGCGGAATCTTCTTATTCGACTGCCAACAGCGGGGCAATCGCGTTTAAGGTTGACACAACCGCGCCCTCAGCAGCTTCCGGCTTAGCCTCCTCCAGCCACACCGCATCAGCCTGGTCTGCGGATACTACCATTGATGTCAGCTGGACAGCGGCAACAGACACCGGAGGAAGCGGAGTAGCAGGATATTCGTATCTGTTTGACACTGCGGCAACTACAACGCCCGATACAACATCAGACGGCGCAGGCGTCTCAACAACATCAAGCGCGCAATCAGACGGCAGTTCCATATATTTCCATGTCAGAGCTGTTGATAATGTTGACAACTGGGGAACAGCAGTGCATCTCGGGCCATTCTATGTTGACACCACAGTTCCCGCAACACCAGGAACCCCGTCAGTACTTACTACTCCGACCACGGACACTACTCCTTCATGGAGCTGGACAGCATCCACTGATTCCGGTTCGGGATTGGCTGCGAATATTTATACTCTGCAATGGTCGCAGTCCGTAACTTTTGCCAGCGGAGTTTCATCTACTACTTCGACGACAAATTCATTTACTCACTCAACTGCTTTAGCGGATGGAACCTGGTATTTCAGAGTTAAGGCAACGGACGCTGTTGGCAATGAGTCATCATACTCAAGCAACGGATCAGTAGTTGTTGATACAACATCTCCGGACAGCGTTGATTTGCAATCTCCCGCCAACGATAGCTACACAAATAATGAAAGGCCGACTTTCAAATGGAAAGCGGCTTCGGGATTGTCCAAGTATAAATTTGAAATCAATAACGGCACCGGCGGAGACATTTCAATTGACAGCATTTCGCCATCCCGCACATCGGATGTTGATGTCAATCGCTATTATATAACTTATGAGAATTTTTCAGATTCCGATTCCGACAATAACTATATTTCTATTTACACTAAATCATCTTCCGACTGGAGCGCGGGCGAAAATGACGGAAAACTTAGGGAAGGAAAAAGAACCTGGCAGGTTGTAGCCTACGATACCGCGGGAAACACCAAAACCGGCTCAAGAACTCTCTACGCTGATTTTACCCCTCCTAATCTTTCCGATGTTAAAGTGAAAAATTTGGGCGAGAAACAAGGATACTTGGTGATAACCGATTTTGCAATTTCGGGTAAAACAACCGACACATTAGCTCCCGACAAAATAGAAGTTTCTTTTTACAAAGAAAACTACTTTTTGGGATTTTTACTCTCAACCAGCCTGAATACAATTTTTACTCATTCTTTAGCAAATACGAACAACAATACAAGTCTTGATTTTAATTTTATTCCAACTGTTGATTACGGCAAGTACAATATTAAAATAGTTTCTCTGGATAAAGCGGGGAACAGATCAAGCGCTTCCGAATTTAATAAAATTCAATATCTAAGCGAATCCAGCGCAAAGCGGCTTTTTGCTCAAGACAAGGAAAAACTGGATGAACTTAAAGATGAATCCCAGATCTCCCTTCTGTCTCTGGAGAAAAAAGCTAAATTTAGAAGGGAAAAAGAAGCAAGTCAGTTAAAAGAAATGCTGAATGATTTGAATAAGCAGTTTGGCGCGCCGCTTAATTTTTCCACTATAGTTTTGATTTATCAGGATGTTTCCTTAGCAGTTTCTCAGACTTTAAGCAATGTCAGTTCCGACTTGATTGTTTTGAATTTTCAAACCGGAAAATCGCTGACGGATTCTCAAGCCGCAGTGAAAGACCGGATTGTCCAAGCTCAAGAGGAAACAACTGCGGAATTTGCGCGTATCGAGTCTCAGATAAAAACATTAGCAAATGGCATAAATAACGTTTTACGTCAAGCGCAAGACAAATTATCCGGCTCGCAGACCGAAATACAAAAACAAATCAGTCAGGATTATGGAGAATTAATAGAGACAAACAAGAATATAACAGGTGTTGTTTCTCAGACAGCAGCGGCAGTCTCAGGCAGTATTGGCACTGCTCTTGGCAATACCGTCGGTGCTGCAGCAGAAAACGCAGCAGATGCGGCGGACGCGCTGGTTAAGATAAGCAGAAATGTTGAGGTTGCGATAGGCAATGCGGTCGGTAGCGCGGGCAAAACAGCAACAGATGTCGCCAAATCAGCAGAAAATGCTACGACAATTGTTCTGAAGCAAATCTTGCCTGATGTTGCTGTTAACACTATCAAGACTGCCAGATTAGCAATGCTGGCGCTGAACAACGTGCATAGTGAATCTCAGGATCAGGTTAAGGAAAGTATTACCGCAGTTCAAAAACAGACTGATTTGGAAGCGGCAAGGTTAGGGGGTGCGATAAATGAAGGAACGCGCCAGACAGGTCAGGTTGTAGTTCAAGCTTACACACAGGCGTCAGGCTTAATTGATGCCGCAGCCTTTCAAGTCCAATCAACTGCAGCAGCGGTTTCTGCAAATATACAGAAGACGTATGATAACGCTCAAGATGCAACAACGCAAACTGTTAATAATGTTGTGGCGTCAATTGGAAGTGCAACGGAAAATTTGAACAATCAATTTACTCAATCAAAAGAAGCAATTGTTCAAGGCGTTGGCAATTTAGTCAGAGAGGCAGTTTCAATAAATAAAGATATCAGCCGGAATTTTTCTGAATCTCAAAATCAGGCAAAAGAACAATTAGCGCAAGTCAACAAAAGGCTGAATGAAAAACTCGCACAAACAGGAGAAAGTCTGCGGGTTACTTTAAGATCTGTAATCAAGCCTGCGGAAGAGGCAAAAAACTTTGCGGACAGAGTTGCCAAGGGAGCGGTTGTAGCTTTTGGCACATTTCAGGCATATGTGTTTGATGAAAACCCTACCAAGATTTCCAACGTAACCATAGAAGGCGTAGGGTCTGATTTTGTGAAAATTTCCTGGGAAACGAACCACGTTACCCGAAATAACAAGGTTAATTATGGAGAGACCCTGGCTTACGGACAGGAAATATGGGGTTCTGACGGGGGAAAAAATCATAAGGTCAAAATTAGCGGCTTGAAGCCGGGGAAGAGATACTTCTTTGAAGTTATGGGGCAAAATAAGAATTACGCATATGACGCTTTTTACTCTTTTGAAACATTGAAAAAATAGCAATTTCCGTGCTTGAAAAACTTATGAATTTGTATTAGTCTAAGAATATGCGCAATCTTAAACCTGTCTTTTGGGTAGCCGCTATCACCATTTTCATATTTATACTTACGAAAAACCCCTTAACAGGATTTTTCAAACTCCAAATGCTGCTTGTTGCCTTGATTGTTTTGGCAATCTATGTGTATAAACGCAAAAGAAGCGGGGAGGGAATAGCAAAAACAAAGACTTTTATTTATTTGACTTTAATCACAATATTATTCCTGGTTGGGGCTACCGGATGGTTTTTCTCTCCTTTCTTTTTTTCTCTGTATCTTTCCGTGATTCTTTTGGCTTTTATTTTTCCTTTAAACGTATCAATAAGTTTTGCTTTAACACTGGTAGCTCTTTTTGCATTTAATATCGGAGATGTGGATTTGGCTTATGATTTTTTAATAGTCCTGTCTTTGGTGACCACCATTCCCTTAAGTATCTATTTGCGCAAAGAGTACTTAAAACTTAAAGAATCGGAAAAAGAGATTTTGATTTTGAAAAAACAGGAGGAGTTTTACAAAACAAAAGTTGAAGAGGTTTTGTCCAATACCATAACCAATTTTTCAGCCAATTTAAAACAGCCTCTCAATGTCATAAAACAACTGATTTACAGATTCCCAAAAATTAAGAGCAAGAAAGATCAGGAAAAATATGTAGAAAGGATTAGGAATTCATCTGAAGAGGTCCTGCGTTCCCTTAAAAAATTTGAACTGGAAACCACAGGCAAGCTTTTGACAGCTACGCCGGAGACAACAAAAGAAAGAGAATCGCCTGCGCCCGCGCAGACTGCATCAGCGCAAACGGCATCAGTTTAACGATTTCATACTTAAAACCCCGACCGTGAAGTCGTGGGAAGTTTATACCGCCTCATTTAAGTTGCGCCAGTTTAAAAATTGAAGTTTAAAAATTGAAGCTATTTTCTTCAAACTTTTTTATTTAGCCGCCTCACTGTTGACAACGATCGTCTCGTCTGGTTATATAGATGAATGAGGAAGTTTTTTAAGCCAAGAGAAATTTTGCTTTTGGGACTTGCCAGTCTGCTTGATGCTGCCGAAGAAATTCAAGATCCGTTTCGTCTCATGAGTTATAGTTATAAAAATATGTATGGCTGGATTCCCGGAAGATACAGGAAGCATAATTTTTACCAGCTGGTTTCACGATCTTTGAGAACAGAACTTATAGAGAAAGTTGAAAAGAATGGGGAAATCTATATACGGATAACAACGAAGGGTAAGAATGTGATTAAGCGGGATTTTCCCATACTGTTATTGCAGAATAAGAAATGGGACGGGAAGTGGCGAGTCATAATGTTTGATGTAGAGGAAGTCAACAAAAAAGCACGTAATAAATTACGTAAAAAATTAAAAGAGTTAGGATTTGGGATGCTTCAAAAGTCGGTTTTTGTTAGTCCGCATGATATTTTAAGAGATTTTAGCGAATTTGCGGAAAGCTCGGGAATAAAAAATTATTTATACCTTCTTGAGACACATAAATTAATCGTTGACGATATTCGTGAATTTGCTAATAGAGTGTGGAGACTCGACGATCTTAATGAAAAGTATAAATGCATCGTAGACCAAATCGCTAAAATTAAAAATAGCCATATGGTTGCAAGCAACGATCGTCTCACGCAGTCAGATAGCCAAATAGGAAAACCCAGGTTTAATATGGTTAATATTAAGAAAGTTAATGTTGGGAAAGTTCATATTAAAGGGGCTGATACTAATAAGGCTGATGTTAGGACAGAATGGTTAAGAACGGTTCTTGATGATCCTTTTTTGCCCAAAACATTTTTACCCAAGCCTTGGTATGGATATCAAGCGGAAAAACTTATAAGAGGCTAAGCCAAGAATTGTTTAACTTTTTCCACAAACTGATCGGGGTTAAGATCGGATTTGATCATATAAGATTTGGCTCCTGTTTTTAGAGCCTCTTGCATTATTGGATCCTGGGCCAGATTGGTTAGAAGAATAATCGGACCGTTGGGCTTAGCGGCGGGATTTTCTTTCAATCCTTTCAGCGTTTCCAGGCCGTTTTTTTTAGGCATCATGACATCCAGCAATATCAAATCAAACCCTCCCTGCTGAATTTTAGTCAAGCCGTCCTCGCCGTCTATGGCAGTTACGACATCAAATCCTTCTTCTTTAAGCATCTCCTCGTAAATGTCTCTGGTATAGGTGTCGTCTTCAACGACAAGAATTTTTTTTTGCCCGCTCATATTCTATTTGTATCAGAAAGAGCTTTTACCTGTCAATAGTCGGGAATTTTGGTGCTTGATTTTTTGTTTTCGATTAAGGTATAATTACACTACATTAATCCATCCTCCTTTCTCTAAGTTCCTTTTTAAGGGCAATAGAAGAAAATGGCAGGGGGAATTTAGAGATATTTAATGACACAACGATTTCCAACAGACAAATCACAAATGAATTTTAGTTTTATGGTATAGTGTCCGCCCAACCTTACTTCTCGCCTTATCCCGCTTTGCGGGATGCGGCTCGAAGAGCGGTTGTTGGCGGATGTAAGAAACTGTAATTCCAAATTGAAATTTGGAAACAGTTTCTAACAAAGGAGGTGAAAAGTAAAATGGCAAATTTTCAAGATCAGAACTTAACCTGCCGCGATTGCGGTAAACCGTTCACTTGGACAGCTTCGGAGCAAGAATTCTATCAACAGAAAGGATTTCAGAATGCACCAGTCAGATGTCCTGCTTGTCGTGCATTAAAGAAAGCCCGTATGGATGGGAATCGCGGAGGAATGTCTTCCGGACAATCTTTTCCGATAACTTGCGCAAACTGCGGCAAGAGTGATACAGTACCTTTCGAACCGAAAGGAAATAGACCAGTCCTTTGTAAGGATTGTTTCAGAAAACAAAGACAATCCGCATAAATTAGCGTTTAGCGTATAGCGACTAGCGTTTAGTTTTGTAGGATTCCTTTAGTTTTCCTATCGAAAGTATCACGGTCTGCCCGCCAATGCTCTTATTAAGATGTTGCTTGATCGTTACGATTGGGCCGCATAGGCAAGTGCAGGCGGGCGGATATCTTATCTTGAAGATTCGGTGGCGACATTGGGAGCGGGAATTTTAACCGGAGGATTTCGTGATGGAAGCTGCGCTTCAGGTTTATTCACATTAAGAGCTTGATTATTATTTGTTGCGCTTTCTTTTTTAGCTTCAGCCTTGCCCTGCAAAGCCGCTATCTCCCTGTCAATTTGTTCCAAACTTGTCTTATCATTGCTAAGAAGAGTTCTGACAACTTGATACTGAACTAACGCATTTTGAAAATCTCCTTTTTCTTCCAAAGCATGGCCCAGGTTATAGTATGCGTTTGGGTAATCGGGCTTAAGCGATACTGCATTTCGAAATTCCCTTTCAGCGTTTTCCCATTGGCCTAATTGATAATAGATTCCTCCCAAAGTTATATATTGCTGTGGGTTGGCCGGATCCAGACTGATGGCTTGTTGAGCTGTGGCTATGGCAAATGTTTCCGCATTTTGTCCAAAACCGATAAGAGATCTATAAATAGAAGATAAATTCTGCCAGTTAAGAGTAGTTTGGGGAGCAATTGTTGATGCCGCCCGGGCAGTATCGATTGCCTGCTGTATGAGGAGTGTAATTTGCTGCTGAATGTCTTGATTTGGCGGAGAGTCTTTCGGTTGCTGAGCAGCCAGAGCATTTGCAAGCGCAAGATTTGTCTGAGAGAAAACCCTGTAGAATCCGTCTTTTTGTACGAATGGAGATTTCTTGGATATTTCGATAGCTTTTGCTTGATTCTGATAAGTTAGAGTGGCGTTATTTTGAGAAGCCGCAACAAGTCCTTTTTGAAAAACCATATCGGAAATTACATAGATGATGCTAAAATATCCTATAATTCCCGCAAGCAAGGATATTATTACAGCAATAATAGATGGAAGAATCAAACTTCTCTCATTTTTTACATGAGGCAATTCCATTGCGATAAATCCTTTTTTAAATGCTACAATTTGAAGTTCAATATCAAAAAATCTATTGCGAGTTTTGCTTATTAATCCTTGATTTGCCGCAAAAATTCCTAAAACAATAAAAAATAGTGTTTGGGTAACAAAATTCAATGGCAGGAGAAATGAGATCATAAACATCAAAAGTAAGGACAGAAACCCTGCGTTTTGCAATAAAGTTGCGCGCATCTCTTTTAGCACCCGTATTAGTAAGAATAAAAATGCGCCTAGACCCAATACTCCGGTTGTTGCTAAAAGTTCAAGTACGAAATTCGAACTTCTAATAAAAGTCAGATTCCAAAGATCCTGATTTTGATTAAAACTTGGCTCTTTCCATCTGGAAAAATCTGCACTATATGTTCCAAACCCGCTTCCAAAAAGAAATCCTTGCGCTATTCTACCGGAATCAAGAGAGATTTCTTTAAAGGCAGTTTGAAATCCTGCTTCAATTGGGAGGACTAGGGGTTTGTCGAGTTTGAAAAGTCCGTAGGTGGTTACTATTATTCCCGTTAAAATAACAAAAAATGCTGTGGCAAAAAATACTGTTTTTGTAACTAGAGACAGGCTATCCTTACTGCCGGACTCCTCCAGATAGGAGATGGCATTTTTTTCTTCCTTACCTCTTCTTAATTTTATGGGTTTTAATAAATAATAGCAGGAGATTGCAAATGCGATGATCAGATAAATATCCTGATCCAAAAGAGAACCTAAGGGAGTAAAAATTTGAGTATGGGTTGATACGGAGGGAAGAATATATATTTTAAAAAATGACAAAATAGACAACAAAGACAGCAAAATCGAGCCCATAATAAATGAAAATGTGAGAAAAAGAATTGAATTTTTGTCTTTTGCAGTATTGACAATAAGGAAAAATCCCAATATAGCAAAGAAAAAGGAAATAAATGCTGTTAACGCATCTGCTTTATTTACAGCAAATATTGCGGAGAGGAAGGCGAAAAGCATAAATAATAAAATCGGAATATCAAGATATGTTCTCTTAAGTTTGACAGATCTTTGAACCAGCATTTTTATTGCCTGAAGAATAAGAAGAATAATTATAGATCCTCCCAATAATACTTGTTTGGGTAGGATAATAGGATTGGTGGAAATTGTTGTAAAGACAACGGGAAAAATCATGAAAAGAATTCCCAGCAGGAAGAGGCAAATGTTTTGGATAGAAGATGCAAGTTGATTCTTTTGTTCCATTACTTTAAATTAACAAGGACGCAATATAATGTCAAGGAGCATCATCTGACTATGAATGATAAGGTTAATGGGGTAAATGAAAAAAAACTTAGAGATTTGGTTGATTTAACAGGATTTTTTGCTGTTATTCCATAACAGTAAAATCAAATTCTTTACAATAGGTTGATTTTAAAACATATTCGTTATTGCAATTGCAAATATAGATTGTAATTGCAATCTAAACATCTATTTTATTGAGAGCAAAAACGAACTTATAGTCTTAGAAAATAAAAATCTCTCACTTTTCCTATAGGTCTGCAGATGTCTAGCAGAGGATTTATTAAGCTGCTAAGAAATTTTACTTTAGCTTCTCGAATTCGCTGCGTGATATATTTGCATCCCGAAGTATTTTTCTTAATAAGCCAACTCCCACCTTTTCACCTGCGTGTATTGGGATAGTAGTTTTTCTTCCGTCTGTATGGACTATACGCAAGTGGCTTCCTTTTTGCCTTATTTTATTAAAACCCTGTTTTTCCAGTATCTCTATTAAGCTTCTGCTTCGGATAGGAGAAAGTTTAGGCATAGCTTCTAACAGTTATTTCTTCAATACCGAAAAAGTTAGAAGACGAAAGAGGAGATTTAAGCTTTTCTTCCTTAATGTCTCGATCGGATTTCAGAACTAGCTCAATCGCTTCTTTGATTCTTTTTCTGGCTTCTTCTAATGTTTTGCCTTGAGTATAACAACCGGGAAGCTCAGGAACAGAAGCTACATACATACCATTTTCGTCCTGTTCTATCAAAACCTTAAATTGTAACTCTTTTACAGTTTTTGCCATACTTTAAGCAAATTATACCACACCTGATTAATTAAAAATCAACGGATTTAACAAAAAGTATACTTTTTGTCAAGCATCAATTTACAATCAGCCAGTTGAAGGGGATGGGATTTTTGGTTGGGGATTGGACTCCGACTGTAAACGAGCCATTCGGCAGGTTCAGACCGGGCTCTTCTTGCGATGCGGGTTTATTGGGAATTTGGCGCATTAGGAAGGGAGTCTGTGCGCTTGGGGTGCCAACAGGAGTTATGTAAATTACGGATTTGCTTGTCACAAAAGGATTTCTGATGGTGATTTCTGATTGAAAGGGGGCAATATCGGCAACCCCTGCAGAAGAACTTGCTATTACTTCTGTTGCGGAGACAGCAAAAACAGGTTCAACAAGGCTGAAATTAAGTTTAGCAAATGTACCCGATCCCGACGCTGTCACATCTCCGGTTTGATTTATGGACAAAACGCTTGAGCCGCTGGCATTGTTTACAACCAGGTCGGATGTCGGCAGGGGAGAGATAATGTTTACAGCAAGTTTTCCGCTGACAGACAGATCGCCTTGAACTTTGATATTGCCCTCTGTATCAATATAAATTAGTCCGCTCATGATTGAAAGCCCTCCCTGTCTAAGACTCTGGATAGATAAATCTGTGCCCAAAGCCTCTATGGAATTTTCCGCGACAAACATTGTTCCTCCAACCGCAAGTCTTCCTGCGATTGAGAGATCGGAAAGACTTGTTGAGCCAAATACCATGAGTCCCTGATTGAATTGAGCCTGTTCTGCCTCTAATCCATTAACGTATGCGAATTGACCGGAATAAGAAGCAATATCGGTAAAATTAGTCAAGCCTTGAATGGAATCGGCAAAAATACTTCCTGCCCGTAACGTTCCGCTTACGCTGGCATCATTTGTTTCCAGAGATAAACTATCAATAGTACCGCTAAATGATGCATTTCCCTGATTGTCAATCGCAGCAACCGCGGAACCGGTTGCATTATTTGAATCATGAATTGTGAATTGCGAATCAGAAAGAGAAACGGAAATATTAGAATTCTCTGCCAAAGGACTTATAATATTTGTTGCGACCCGATCGGTTTTTATAACAGGTGAAATTATTCCTGCTTGCCCCCCGAAGTCTTGACGAAGGGGGGATTCATTCACGGTTCGGACAATATAATCTTTTAAATTTTGTCCGCCAACGATAACAGAATCGGAAGTTACAATAAGAGAGTTTGCAACAATTTCCGAAGCGTTGATTAAGCCTGTTCTAATATTTGCCGCTACAACTTCAAAAAATCCTTCGATGTTAGAAAAAGTTTCGTTTTTGGAATTAGAAACAGAATAGCCGTTTGAACCGGCACTATTTATAATAAGATCTCCGCTCTCTGCAAGATAAGCGTTGGGATCATACCAGGAAACATTTGCGAAAGCATAGATTTTGGCAATCCGTATTATATTTGATTTTATAGAAATATTAGGAAAATTAGTCTTGTTTCTATACTCATTGTTATCAGGATCGTAAAATCCAACTACTTTTGAATCATCAATATTATCTAAATCTTCCAAGGCTTTGCCGACAATTATTCCCCCTTGAGTAGCCTTCATCGCCACACCGGGAATGGAAGATGAAGTAAGTAAATCTCCGGCCTTAATCGGACCATTTTCCAGAGTTATTTTAACGGGAATTCTTCCTGCGAGTGTAACCGGAAAAGAATATTCGTCAGACCCAAAGCTTTTTCCAAATGCTTCGTAAGGATTTGTTGAAACAATACCGATTATATTGCCTTGATATTTCGTGTCGGATTTATTAACGTATGCCTTACTGTTTTTTCCTGCAGTCAGAGCCCCGGGAGCTATTACGACTACATCTCCGGATTCAATAGTTGTATCTTTTGATCCGTAATATTCTGCAATATCCGCTTGCGACGAATCGCTTGCCTCACAAGGAGAAAACGAAGGAGTTTCTCCCCCTCTAAGACAATCAGAGGTTGAGCCGGCAGATACCTGAAGAATTTTTCCTGAGTCATTGGTATATAATATGCCTCCTTTTGATGTTAAAGAAGATATTGAGAGCTCCTGTTTTACATTTAAATTTGATTTAACGTTGACTGTTGTATCCAAAACTCCTAAATTGATCGTTTTTGCCGCGCCTCCAATATTGAGAACTGCTACTGTTGAGTCCAGAAGATTGAACGTCTCACTTGAACTTATTATATTTCCGCCGCTTACCTCAATGTTACCCCCGAAAGAACCCGTACCATCATTTCCTACAGTGAATTTAGCAATTCCCGATGCACTGGCGCTAATAAGCGGACCTATTGAGTTTTGATTGATAGTGAAGGCCGATTGCGCGCTGCTGGTTGCCAATATTGCAACCGTATCATCGAATTCTACGGCACCCGGAACCCCCAGTAGATTGTTATTGTTTGTGCTATTATGTATGGGTTTTGAAAAGTCGATTTTGCCTATGCCGTCAGGCGTAATTTCCACATTGCTGTTTGAACCCGAAACCGTAGTTAGAGATAAAACATTTCCCGAAAGCACAAAATTTCCGCCAATAGTTTGAAACGTATGAGTTTTTGAGCCTCCAATATTTAGATTTCCGGATGAATCAAGTGCCAAAACAACATTGTTGACTCTGGCGGTGTTGGTTATGGGTTCAAGTCCTTGCAGAGCTTGGGTATTTTTTGAAAGAAAAGCTGTTGCTAATTCCTGTCTGGGGCTTAGCTCCGGAGTATTGCCAATCGTAATTCCAAGAAAAAGTTCGGGATTTTGGATAAAAAGAGTTTCGGGAATAGGATTATTTCTCCCTAAGAGTATTGAAAATATTCCATCAGGATTCGGTTTTATAACATTTGTCTCTTTCCAAAGAAAAGCTGAGGCAGAAGCATTTTCCTTGTTATAAATAGAGAAGATGATGTTGGCAGGATTGGCTATCGGATTGTTAGAAGCGTCTGAGAGTTTTCCCTGAAAAGATAGCATACGAGGCGGAGTATTCAAGGCCGCTAGAGCTGAAGAATTTCCTTTATACGCTGCTTCAAAAAATCCATTATAAATTCCAAAACCAATTGTCGTACTCAATATAACAAGAATTGCGAAATGAAAATAGTGGGTAATTGAGTAGGAATGATATTTATTGTACCATTTTGGACGGACATGATGTAGATAGTGCCAAACTTTCTTGTGTCTGGGCAGATAGCGAATAGAGATATCTAAAGGAGCATAAAAGGATTTTTGGATGTTAAAAATAGGATTTGTATCTGCTTGGTTTGATTTGGTAAATATATTTTTTCCGGAGGCTTTCCAGAATAAATACTGTGAGTTCTGAATAGCTTTAGCAATAGGCAGAATAAAAAAGTTATCAAAAAGAAAATTGGTCGCCCTGAAGCTTTTCTGCATTAGTCTTACCGGTGGAAAAGAGGAATAGCTCAGAATACTTGGAGCTAAGTCGGACATAGTCGGGAAACTCGGTGAATCAGAATTTCGGACTGTCTGATTATCGGAAATTTCGACCCCGCTGAGCGGGGTTTTGACATCTTGGTTAACTGGGTTTTCCGAGTGTTCAGAGATTAGCCCTTGATTTTTCGCCCAATTAATGTAATTTCTTAGAGAAGAAAGCTTTCTGTTTATTGTTCGGGGCGAGAATTTAGATGCGGTTAGCCTTTGTTTGTATTCGCCGATAACCGAAAAGTTAATCTTCTCCAATAAATTTTTTTCCTTTACATCCCATGCGTGTTTTACCAAGGAGACTTTTTCAAGCCACAGAAAAAAACTTTTGATATCATTGACATAGTTTTTTATAGTAAGCGGTGATTTTTTATATTCGTAAAGAAAATTTTTGAAGTTTTTTAATTTCCATGGGTCATCCTTAGCCCGCGATTGAGCAGGCACAGTTATCTTCTCAAGCGGATTATATAATATAATTTTTTGAAGCATTAGGGAATGAAAGAATTTACGCAGGGATGATACGTGTCTTTCAATAGAGGCTCCGGAAAGATTTCTGGATTTTTTATATTGCTCGAGAATCTGAAGATTAATCTTTGACGGTTCGAAAGAAAATTTAAACTCTTTCTCAAACCATCTTATAAACTGTCCGATATCGGCCTTGTAATTTTTTATGGTCAGAGAAGATGGATTTTTTTGATTATTAAGAAAACTGACAAACTGTTCTAATAAATTCATTTGGCTACGAAATTATACGGATTATACAAATTATTTCTCATACAATTAGAATAAAGAATCAGAGAAGTATTGTCAATAGGCTAAATTAAAAATTAATGATATTATATGATAGCTTTTGATCTGCAGTAAGAAGGAAAAATATTTCTGTGAAAAGTTAGTGAAAATATTAAGCGGTAATTATTAGCTTCAGTATTCGTAAAATATTCTTAAATAAATGAAATATTTAAAAAAATTAACTGCATCGTAAAACATCAATCATTTTAGAAGGGTAATTTTATTTTAACCGAATTTTCTAAATTTCCTATTAATTCTTTGCAAAAAACAAAGAGAAATAAAGTGGATAATTGGCAATAGGTAATAATTAGTGATAGAAGATATTAAATTGAAGTTTGGATTGCGGATAAAACATAATTTTCTTAAAATTGAAGACTTTTGAAGTTTTTTATTCGGATTGGTTCATATAAATTCTCAGCCTGTTTCTAATAATAATTATCATAATTATTGTAATTACGATGAGAAGTATGCCCTGAAAAGGGAATGCGAAGAAGGAAATCGATTTCGTGAAAAGAGATCCATTATCGGATAAAGAGATGTTGGCAGTTGCAGTATAAAATCCCAAAAGGAAATTTTCTCTCCACGAAGTATCCGGAATTAAGCGGATTGAATTTGACAGGATATTTACACTTGAAATATCAATCTTTCCGATGTTTTGCCCGAACATATTTTTTATAATTATTTCGCCTTTTGGTCTGATAAGGTGATTGCCTTTATTTTTGATTCTGACAGCAAATTCTACAGGGCCTTTTTCAAAGAAATAATCAGACGAGAACTCCTCCAAAACAGCATTGGGAATTTCTTGACCAATAGAAAGAAGCACATTAGCCGCAATTCCAAGTCTATTAAGCGACATATTCGAAGATATGTTTAAAGCAGGGTTAGAGATATCTTGCGATATAAATATAATTGAAAAATAATAGTCTGATATATTAGTGTTTTTGGGAATATTAATACTTATTGTTAATTTTTTTTCTTGATCCGGCCCTAAAGTTATATTTTCTGCGGGAGTTCCATTAGAGAGAATTTGGATGTTGGAAAGCATTGAAAAATCTTTAGGATCCTGATATTCCAGCTCTCCGTTTTCACCCCTGGCTTTAAAAGGTTTAACTTGAGCTTGCAATGAGATTTGCTTATTTCCTTTATTTCTAATATTTAATGAAGCAGTTGCTGTTGTTGGGGGAACAGCATTGATTTTAACAATGGAAGGATCCAGACTTAACGACAAAGCCGAAGCCTCTATGCTTGAAATGAGAGGTGAGAGATGAGAAACGAGGGATGCGGCACAGAAAATAATTAAAAATTTAATCCAATTTTTGTTTCTCATTTTAGAAATTCGGAACAGAAATGTATGTAATCGTATTGTTATATCCTTCTTTAGTTTTCTGGGTCTTTGAAATATTGACTTTGTAAGATAACCGTATGACGCTTTCTTTCGATTCCTGAGATTTCATTACGGATTGGGGATAGTGGAGGATAAAAGCATTCGCAAGGGGCTTATAGAAATTGGCATTGGAGAATGAATTATCGCAGCCGGATCCGATTACGTTATCACAGCGGTATCCAAATCCAAAAGTTAGCGGATTTATCCATTCGTTTGCACGCTCCTGATTACATGTTCCGTTATCGCAAGTTGTATCCGGAATAAAATCTCCCGAAACATCGGAGTCATTTTTAAGCGGATGATTCTCAAATGCTAAAACAGAATATCCCAATGGCAAGGAGCTTTGTATACTCAAATTTACGGTGCGGATAATGGGATTGGTAGGAGTAAGAATTCCAAAATCGATAATATCCGAAGATAAAGAAACGGAAAAGGGCGCGGCAGAAGCAGTGTTTTTATTGGGTTTTTGCGTTGGCAGTTTTACTTCATTGTCTTGAACGGAACTAGTGTCCGCAGTGTCGAGAATTTCGGTTTTGATAATGTAATCATTGTTGGACATAATCTGCGCCTGCGCCGCAGGCACTGCAACAACTAGCAAGCAGCAATTAACAATTAACAAAAAGATTTTCTTAAACATCATTCTCAATCGTAAGTAATCTTGCGTAAAAATGCAAGATAAAAGAAGAATTTAGCGAACCTGCGCAAACCTGGTTTGAACGAGACTGATTTGAGCGAGCTTGAATAAAACAGTTTAAAAACTGCTTGACGCCAATTGGTATTTTTCAAACCCCTGTGCATAAAGTTTTTGAATAGCAGAGGCGGTTAAAACTTGCTTGTAGATGCGGACATCGTCTATAGAACCTCTGCCATATTTGGTTCCAGCTTTTCCTATATATGCATGATTTTTTGATGCCTGATCATCTATGAATGTTGTAACGCCTGATGCTTGGACTTGTCCATCTACATACAAAGCTGAATTGAATACTGAACCCTTAGAACTTCCTGGAACTATGAAAACCAAATGGTGCCAATTGTTGTCGTAAATATTAACTGGATTTGTTGGAGAAAAATACTTGAAGTTCAGGTCACCCATCAATACCAGCGGAGCCCCATTGCTAAGAAATTTGACATATACACCAGGACTATTTGTAGATGAATTAAAGCCATAAAGAGCAGCATAATCACCGCTTCCATCATACTTAACCCAGGCGCTTATAGAAAAGGTATCCGGAAGAATAGTAGCGCTGGTACCTAAGTCTATTTGATCATCCGTCCCGTCAAAGCTATATGCCTTATCATCTGTTCCATGTCTGTCTTTTGCAGGATTTGCTCCTGTTACCGTCCCATCGTTTCCATATCCGGAAGTATCTTTAACCTTTACCGGAGGTCCCGGTATTGTTGTTTCTT
>CAZYIC010000020.1:0-19826 GCA_964646925.1 uncultured Gammaproteobacteria bacterium | reverse complement strand
GAATGGCTGTCAAATTAACTCCCGGAATGAGAATTTGCGCAATGACTTTTGAAGAACTTACAAGTCCGGCAGAAGTTCCGTACGTAAAGAAGAAATTGGCAAAATATCGTATCCAAACTGGACCTGAAGAAAGCAGGTTGCATGAAGAAGCCAAAAGTTAAAAGTCAAAACTCAAAAATACAAGTAAAAAGTAAAAAAGTTTTGAATTTTGAATTGCAATTTTGACTTTTGCATTTTGATTTTTTAATTTAGTTATGGAGTATCACGTTGAATTCGACATTGATCTCAAGAGAAATCCTTATCCTGGCAAGCTTGTTGTTTTAGAGGGAATTGATGGGTCTGGGAAGACCACTCAAGCGCACAAGATTGTAGAGGTTTTAAGCAGGAAGGGAATTAAAGCAGTTTTTACAAAAGAACCGACGAATGGTGTGTTGGGCCGCATGCTGCAGGATGTTTTATCAGGAAAACTCAGACTTCCTCCTGTTTCTCTTCAATATTTATTTGCGGCAGATAGAGCGGTTCACCAGGAAGAAATAAAGAAATACTTGGAAAAGGGCATAACCGTTATTTCCGACCGCTACCTTTGGTCAGCACTTGTTTATGGGATGTTGGATGTGGATGCTTTGGATAATAAAAATGATAGAGAAAGACTTATGACTGCATACAGTATACTTTCTATGTATCATCAGTTTATTGTTCCTGATTTTACTTTTTATCTTTCAGTATCAGTGAAGGTTGCAATGGCAAGAATTGCCCAAAAAACACAAAAAATAGAAATTTATGAAAAAGTTGAAAAAATTGAAAAATTAAAAAAAGGGTATGATTGGCTGGCGGGGAAGTTTGCCAAAGAGATAACAGTTGTGGATGGGGAGGGAGAGGTAGGGGAAGTTACGGGGAGAATTATTAGTAAAATTTCTAATTCTTAATTTCCCCGCCTGCAGAAGCTATTGCTTCAGCAATTGCGGGCAGGTAATCAATTTCAAATGATTAAATATTTAAAATTAAAAATTAAAGTATTTAGATTTCATTAAAAATTGAAAATTTCAAATTAAAAATTAATTATGATACTGGGACCGAAACAACTTTTACAATTAGTAAAGAAAATAAAATTAGTTGAAGGCTTGAGTGAGCGCGAGCTGACCAATCCTGAAGGCGCGGGGTTTGATTTGCGTCTTGGAGAAGTTTATAAAATTTCAGGCGATGCGTTTTTGGGTGAGACTCACCGAAAAACAGCAGAAATAGAACTTATTGCAAGGTATAGCGAAAAAAATAATAAGAACGATAACTTTAATCAGCCTCACGAACAACAAAGCGATCGCATCAAGATTAGAGAGGCTAAAAAGAGTAAGGTTATTATTAAGCCTGGGGATTTTTTCTTGGTTAAGACTATTGAGTCAGTGAATATGCCTGCGAATTTGACCGCGTCAATTACTCCCCGTTCGACGACTTATCGTTCGGGTTTGTTCATTCGTACCGGAAATGTTCCGCCGGGATATTGTGGGGGACTAACATTCGGATTATCAAATGAAGGTCCGATAACTGTTGAGATCGAAATGGGCGCACGTTTTGTTCACATTCAATTCTCAGAGGTCAAAGGCGGAGGGTCAATGTATAGGGGTCAATGGCAAGGTGGAAGAGTAACAGCGAGGAAAAAAGAGAAACAGGTTTAATTATCCTTGTTTGTCTATCTATTTCAAACCCGGTTTGCACAATATCTGGTCTGCGCAATATTCTAAAGTTGTTTTAAAGCGCTTGTTAATGTAGAATTCAATCCTATAACTGCCTCTGATATGGTTGAGAGAAAAGATTGGAGAAATCTCAGTACGCTGCCTGTAGAGTTAAAGGTTACCCTTGGCTTTACGGAAGATCCTCAGCAAAAAGAATGGTTAATTCATGATGGGATAGCCAGCGTTGGCGGAGTTGATGAGATCTACGAGTCGCTTCCTGCAATAGCCCGTGTAAGTCGTGATGGTACAAGATATGAAGTGGGAGCAAGAAGGGAAGACGTAGAAGGATTATTAGCTCTTGCTCGAATTATCAAACTCCAAGCGCAAGATATCAATTGGGTAAAAGATTTTTGGCGAGACCATCCAAAATTTTCTTTCAAAGAAGAGGGGGGATGGATATACGTTGGAACCAATATGGAGCCAACCCCAATTGGTTTTGAAACCGAATACCGACCCGTAATGCTAGCATATGATCTTGCAATTGAAGCTGCGATTGGCAATTTAACTTATGACGAAATGAAGGCAGATAAAGAAAATGGAACATGGATAGATTACGTAGAAAATCCTACTCAAAGAACGTTGTTGTTTAGCTGTTTATCAGATGAGATAAGTCGAGGGAAAGAATCAAATCATGAAATTGATCCCGAAAGAATAATCACATCTGATAATCTACGAGAATTCCCATTGGCCACCTATAAGACTGCGATTCATTTTGCCCCTGGAAAACTAGTGCAAGAAGGTAAACAAAAAATCCTTAAGGATATTTATGTATGCGCTCATAATGGTAAACCAGAAGTTGAGATACGCGGAGAGGATGGTCTCAACATGAGATTATCAATTCCTGAAGAAGTGAACATACGAACCGTAGATGATTTGAGAAAACTCAAGCAAGCACAGTTAATAAACGACAAAGGCGAACCTTCTAGCGAAATGGATGTTGATATTAAAGTCGAAGACAATGCTTTTCATGTTGTTTCCTCGGATGGAAAATTTGATCTGGAAGTAAGAACTCCGGCATGTGAAGATTGTAAAATTCCAACTTGGAAATTTCCTTGGCCGCAAGAGGATTCCGCGGAAATGGATTTTCCTCTCAAAAAGTTTAGAATGCATGAAGTAAGTACTAGTTTAGGGATATACAGATGTAATGTAGGAGAAAAAACCTACTGTTTTGATTGTGTTAGCAAACTGGAAGAAAAATATATGCATGAGCATCCTTTTGTAATGCGTTCGAGAGCAATTGATGTCGCAAGGGCGAGGCTTAATAATATCGGATATACAGACGTAGAGATAATGGAAGATCAAGTATGGAGAACTCTTGCGCCCGGATGGGAGTTTCAAACGAAGATCGTATACGAGAGGGATGGTAGAAGAATAACCAGATATACAGGTGCTCCAACACTTTCGGATGAGGGAGAGTTCAATTCCAATATGTTTTCCCGCGAATATGTAGACTTTAGGTATCATTAAAATTTTTCATATTAATGACGAAATTTGACTGACCTCTTGTGGTTTTTTGTGGGTTTTGTTATTGTAGAGACGAGATTTTATGAAGATTAAGCATCCGGAATATCAGTATTTAGATTTGGTTAAAGAAGCATTGGAGCACGGGATAAAAAAAGTTGATCGCGGGACAAATATCAAACTCTATAGTCTTTTTGGCCGCCAGACCCGGTATGATTTATCTAAAGGATTCCCGCTTTTGACTACAAAAAGAGTTTATTGGAAAGGAGTTTTGCACGAACTTTATTGGTTCTTTTCCGGGCAAACAAATATAAAATATTTGGTAGATAACAATGTTCACATCTGGGACGATTACCCTTACAAATATTATTTACGGGCAGGTCGCGAGGCTACTCAACCTTCCAGGTTGCGAATTTTCACTAAAGAACAATTCATTGAAAGAATAAAAACAAACAAGGTATTTGCGAGGCGGTGGGGGGAGTTGCCCAGAATTTATGGACAAATGTGGAGACATTGGCCTGCCCGCCATCGCTCTGCGAAGGCAAGTGCAGGCGGGCCAACTATTAAGCGTAATGGTATTGATCAGCTGGCTTGGGTGATGCAGGAAATGAAAGATGATCCGGATGCAAAAAATTTGATTGTTAACTCCTGGAATCCTGAATACCTTTATGCGATGGCAGATTACGAAGATGCCTCACTTTTTCCAATTTGTCACAATATGTATCAAATAAGCAATCGCAATGGCAAACTTTCTTTGCAGCTTTATCAAAGAAGCGCTGATTTATTTTTGGGCGTGCCGTTTAATATCGCAAGTTATGCGCTTTTAACAATAATTCTTGCTAAAATTGCAGGATTACAACCCGGAGAATTTATTCATACTTTTGGCGATGTGCATATTTATGAAAACCATATTGAACAAGTTAAGGAACAGCTGAAAAGAGAACCTCGTCCTTTCCCGATAATAAAAATAGCTGGGAAAATGGAAAAACTTTCTGATTTTACTCCGGACAAAATAATTTTGGAGAACTACAATCCCTGGCCACCTATTAAGGGAGAATTAACAGTAGCCGGTGGATTTTACGAAAAAAAGAAAAAATGAAAGTTTCAATAATAGCAGCGATTGGACACAACAGGGAATTAGGGAAAAATAATAAATTGCTCTGGCACATAAAAGAAGATTTGCAGAGATTCAAATCTTTAACTGTGGGACACCCAATAATAATGGGGAGGAAAACATGGGAGTCTCTTCCGTTCAGACCCTTACCAAATCGCACAAATATTATAGTAACTCGAAATTTATCACTTAGCTTCGCAAGGGGACGCCTTGCGAAGCTGGCGGAATCTTTGGAGGAAGCGATTGAAATTGCAAAAAAAGCGGAGGGGAGAGAGGAAATTTTCGTCATTGGGGGGGGACAGATTTATGAACAAGCTCTGGGGAAAAACTTGGTTAAAAAATTATACTTAACGATTGTTGATGCATCTGCCGAAGCAGATACGTTTTTCCCGGATTATTCAGAGTTTAAGAAAATTGTTTTTGAACAAAAAGGGGAATCCGGAGAATATAAATATACCTTTTTGGAATTAGAAAAATAGGGGGGAGAGAGAAGGCGTCAAGTCTTTCGACCCTGAGCTCAAGACCAAAGGGCTAATTCACCTTCGAGGTGTCGTCTCAGAAGTTTTTTGCCCTAAAACTTTTTCTTTCCAATATTTGACAGGCTTATCAAAAGGCTTTTCAGGGTTGGGATCGGGAGAGAATAAGATATGCTCCAACAATGTGTTTTGGTCAATAAAGGGTGAGTTTCCATTGTTAATAATTGTCTGTATGAGAAAAAGCGACGGATTTTTGGGAGATTGGGCTATTCTGAAGGTTATGTTTTTAGTTTGTTCTTCTCTCCAATTCGCAAATACATAAGGAGGTTCGCCAAATCCAAGACTTTTCAAAAATTTCCGTCTAACAAAACTTTTTTTTAATCTTTCTTCTTCAGCCCTATTAAAATTTGCTAACGGTACTTGCAGAGATGGGGTAAAAACTTCTTCAAAATATTTTCTTTGTCTTTCTCTGCCTCCATCTGCAGGGCAGACAGTGGTAGTAAAATCGTAGTTCTCTACGCGTTTTTCTCTCTGGACTTGTCCTTCTGCTTTCACCATGCCAGCTCTATCTCTTAATTGAATGATTATAATTTCTCCTTCTATTACTCGAATTTGTTCTTCGGCACGATACGATGCCCTCATTTCTACATACCTGGTTTGCTGTTCCGGGCTAAATCCCTGCAGATTTTCTATCCCCATATTTGGATCTTATTGCATTTTCTCAAAATAATCAACACACCCTTTGACAAGAGGATTTTTCTAAGCTACTCTATTAGTAGAATGAAAAAAATTCTATTGATTGAAGACGAGGATTTTATACGGGAGATTTATAGAAATCAATTAAAAGATGCGGGTTTTTTCATAGACGATTTTCCTACGGGAACTCAAGGGCTTGATGCTTTTAAAAATAATCTTTACGATTTGGTAGTTTTGGATATTATCCTTCCGGATATTAACGGTCTTCATGTTTTAAGAGAAATAAAACAAGATCTTCTTAAAAAGAATATTCCTGTTCTTATCCTGAGTAACGCAGATCAAGATATAATAAAAAAGCAAGGGTTGGAACTTGGGGCGGTAGATTATGTGCAAAAAGTCCAGAGTACGCCTGATATGATAGTTGACAAGATAAAACTTATTCTTGAGGAAAATGATTAGATTTTATGTCTTTTCGGCCTTGTGCTCCAAAATAAAACAGATTATCAAGACGCATCTTATAACGACCGACATATTGGTTACATTTTTTTTATTAATAATTTTCGGAACCATATATCTTGCAATTCCAAAAAAATTAACAGACAGCGCTATTATTTCTCCGCTTCAAAAGGAACAAATTGATAAGAAATCTAATTCTGTAAGCAATTCATTGGGGAGGGAAGTAATCGGATTTCTTCCTTCGTGGATAGTCGCACAGGGTACAAAGATAAGTATTTCAAAGCTGACACAGCTTATTTACTTTGGCTTTAATGTCAATGAAAACGGTGATATCGTAAAATACGCTGAAGATGGAAAAAGTGTTCTTGAATGGCATTATTTTAATTCGGAAAATTTTATTAAGATCAAAAAAGAAGCAAAGGAAAATAAAACAAAAGTATTGGTATCTTTTAAAATGTTTAATAACGAAAGTATTGACAATCTTATCAGTAACGCAAGTTCCACGAATTATTTTATCAAAAACGCAGTTGAATTACTTAAAAAATACGATTTGGATGGCATAAATCTTGATATTGAATACTTTACGGATTCCGATTTTCCAACATCAAAATTCTTAAATTCTTTTTTGGAGAAAGTTTCCAAAGCCGTCAAGGAGATAAATTCAAATTACATAGTTTCGGTTGACGTAAATGCTACGGTGGTTCTTTCAGACAAAGCCTACGATATGGTCAAAATCGGAGAAGTGGCAGATCATGTTATTTTGATGGCCTATGATTATTATAGGCAATCTTCTCTTAGGGCGGGTCCTGTAGCCCCTCTGTACGGAACGATAAACTCTCACAGCGTCAATGAGTCGGTAATCTCACTTTTTGGAAGGGTGCCTTTGGAGAAAATTATTCTTGGAATACCGTTTTACGGCTATGAATGGCAGACTTTAAATAAAAAATATAATAGCACTTCTGTTTCCGACAGCGGAGCTTTGGCAACATATAAAAGAGTTAGAGAGCTTTTGGAAAATAGAAAAGATGTTGAGGAGCATTGGGATGAAGAGGCGCAATCCCCATGGCTTCTGTATTCCCAAAGCGGAGCAATCAAGCAAATTTATTATGAAAATATAAAATCCTTAAAGGCAAAAGTAGATTTTGCGGAAAATAAAGAACTTGCCGGAATTGCTGTTTTCGCTCTGGGATATGAAGGAAAATATCATGAAATTTGGGATATTATTGAGAAATAAAACTATCTTGAGGCTGAAATTGCACTGCCTTCTGCTGCACATGAAGTAACTGTTACTATTCCATTCGCATCAACTACAGCGCTGTATCCTGTTTCATTGGCATCGGTTGCAAGAGGATCAGATGGCACAGACTTCAAGTATGTAGAAATATTAATAGCTCCTGTCATTAAATCTGCACAAGCGGCTTCAGTTCCGCATGCAGCGGTTCCATATGTAGCGCATCCTGCCGCTCCTGTTCCAAGCTGAGCAGTCGTTCCGGCTGCCGGCATATTGGTAGGCAGGCTTCCTTTATTGTCAACAATAGATTGGTGAATAGCGGTAAGAATAGAGTCCACATCCGATGTTCTTCGGGCATCTCTTGCATCAGCCAATCTTTTCGCAGGGTTAAGAGCTACAAAAACAGTTACTGCCAGAGCCGCAATTATCGTTATGACTATTAGTAGTTCGATAAGAGTAAAACCCTTATGAGTTGAGAGTTGAGAGTTGAGAGTTGAGAGATTTTTTAAAGCGGTTTTTATTTTCATTTAATAAATTTTATAACTTCTTAATTAGTAAGACATATATTTATTCCTTTGTCAAGGGGGTATTTTAGCTTCAAATTAGACAAAGTATAAAAATATTTCAAGAATGATTATAATAATTAGCGAAATTACTCCGATAGATAAAATTGTAAATCTTTGTCTTTTTGTCGGGAAAACGCTTTGCAGATTTAATTCCTTCTGATCGGTTTCTTTAACGGATTTTTTGTAAGCAAGGCTTATTGTCGGACTTAAATCCTGTATTTCCGTTTTAATGCCTTCAGTTTCATATTCTTTTACATTTAAATTTTTTGTATCTCCGCAAAAGATTATTTTTTCAGGCGTAATTTCAAACTGCGTTTTTACAAATGCGATGAATTTATCTAATTTATCTTTTGTTATGGGAAGATCCAGCCGTTCTGTTGCAAAGACTGCGCCTTTTTGGGAAAGCGCCAGGAAGGCTTTGTCATAAATATATACAAAGAGCATTGGTTTTTCCTCTTTTTTTGTGAGACGGGAAAGAGATAGTGACAAAGGCTCTATTTGTTCAACGTAAAGCCCGGATTTACCAAGCGACCGGCTCAAATCTTCAAATAATTTCTTAACTGCAACTACAGCCTGTATCTTTTTTGACAAGGCAGGGGAAGTGCTTGAAACTTCTTTATACTCCCATACTGTTTTACTAATGTCCTCGGGAATAAATTCTTGGGCTTTTTGTCTAATAATATTTCTATTTGGTATTTCGTTATTACCCAAAGATAAAATAATAACATAGACAAAATCCTCGCTTAGAACCAATCTGATGGTATTTCCGATAGCTTTTGAAGATTTTAACAAAAAATTTGCCAAATCCTGCTTCTCCCAATCGAACTCGGCGATTATTGTTTCTTTCGATTTGCTTCCTATAGTAACTTTTGAGATTCTTAATTTAGACTTAGTTATAAAAAGAACTGTTTTCTTATTTCCAAACATATTTAATATTATATCTCTTTCCAGCTTGAAAGAATAATACCGGTCGGATTGCGTGTGTATTTTATTTCAATGGTTCGTTTGTACAAATTTACGGATGAGGCGGCAGTCATTGTCCAGGGGATTGAAATTTTTGAAATAGATATGGAGCAATTGCCTTCGGGCCGGTAAATAGCTCCGCCATTATAATTAAAGTCTGCTCTTGATTTGAGAAGGCCGTCTTCAGCACAACCTTCGGCAAAATTAAGCGCATCCTCTCCTTTGAAAATAGAAAGTCCGGACTGACCTTCTCCAATTGCAAGAAGAGCAACAGAAACTGTGGTAGTAATTACTACAGCCATAACTATTAATACCGTGATTAGAGCTATGTACCCTTTCTCCATAAAATTATTAATTGCTTCTTAATTCCGCGCTTGATTTAATCGTTGTTGTTTCTTTGTACTCCTGTCTTTGGGAGATGTAATTCGACGTAACGGTAAAATTAAATTCTACATGTTTGGTTTTGCTGTCAGAAGATGTGTAATCGGTAAATATCAGACCGGATACATTGGTATCATCCGAGTTCAGGTTGATTGCTTCTTGGGCGCCATATTTTATTCTTATTTTTCCGTTAGATAAGTCAATTACCGTGACAGGATCAAGAGAGGTATTTAAACTAACGCTGTCTGAAGCAACATTGTTGATATCATTTGCATTTCTGATTTCGTATTTCAATCTTTCGCTAATATAACGGGCTTGAGAAAAAACTTCCTGCTCAACAGTATTTTTTTTGCTGTTAATTATAATATTCCAGCCGAAAGGCACAATTGCCGTAAGCATAATAGTTACGATACTTATATATAGAATGAGTTCGATAAAAGTAAACCCCTTCGGAGTTGAGAGTTTTTTTAATAGGATTTTAATTTTTAACATAATTTTCAACTTTCAACTTTCAATTCATGTTATGGTGCTGAAATATCGACTCTGAAGTATACAGGTTCACCTGAAACAGATCCTGGCCAAATAATATTTTTAGCGCTCCAGTTTATTCCGCCTCCGGTAAGATTTGACTCCCAAAGATCATCAGTTGCTGAAGAGAGGGCTTCATATATACCCGCAAGTACAGCTCCTGAGGATGGATCGGATTTTAATTTTATAAACGAAGTATCATCGCTTCCTGTTAAAATACCTGTTTCTCCCCAGCCTGATCCAGACCATTGACGGGTTGAAATATTTGAGCCTGCTCCCCACATCAGCCAGGCTTTGCCGGGATTTGAAGGATGAGTTTCCCAAACCAAATCAAAATTCATTGAAGTAGTATTTTCAAGGCTTGCATCATGTTCCGGATGCTGTGTCGCTGTGTCCCAGCCTGATCCTGACCATTTGCGAGTATTAAGATCCCGTCCGCCATCCTGAGCTCCATATAAAATTTCGTTTGAGTTAGGCCGAGATACTAATCGTATCCATTCACTAGGGCCTCCTTGAGAAAGAATATTTAATGAGAAGAGAGGCGTTAAGGAAGAACCATTCCAAATACGATAATATTGATATCTGCTTGCTGCATCGCCCCAAATAAACATTGCTCTGCCCGAAATCTGCTCATAGGCTACGTCTATTGTTTTTCTTATCGATGTTGCGGCGCTGAGATCCCAAACCGATGAGGTTCCCATGGCGTTCCAGACATTTCCGTCCCATACCAAGCCATAAACATCAGTATTGCTATCCAGCATAATCATCGCGATTTCATTGCTTGCGGCGGTTGGATTAGCCGCAGATTCAATCCATCTGACAACTCCTGTTGTTGGCGAATCAGTGACAGTTGCAGAAGAAGACCAATTGCTTCCATCCCAAGTGCGGTAAGCGAAATCGGAAGAGCCGGAATTAGGCAAATAAACAATTACAGCTTTGCCTGAAGATGTCTCGTAATCAATATCAAAACTGCGATACCCGGCATCGCTTGCCCCAATTTGCGCTATTTGTATTAATGATCCGAAATCGGTTCCATTCCAAACCTGAGCATAGATATTGCCGTTGGAGTCCAAAGTTCCCAGGATAGTTTCATTTCTGGTTTTTGAACTTTTGACTACTATATAATTTATGTTTCCTCCAACTGTTAATGCGGTTTTTTCAGTGCCCCACGAAACACCGTCCCAAATTCGATAATAGGGAGTATTTGTCGTTTTGGAATAGGCCATCATGACAGGTCCGCCGAGAGGTATTGGTTTTCGCCAGTCGGAAAGATAAGTTGAGAGTGTTACGGATTCGGGTCTTGTTAGGCTGAAATTCCAATTTACAGTGGATGTGATTTTTTTGCTGTCCGGATCAAGAATTCCTCCGCTTGGGATAATATTACCGTTCCCGTCGCGTCTTACATCTTCAATTTTAATTATTCGGGTATAATCATCTTCACTATTATGAGGTAAAGTATTATTTGTCCCGCTAAAAATCCATACGCCTTGCGCATCTTGAGTAATTCCCGTTGCTTGCGAATTGACTAAAGATGCATATGATTGGTTTTTTATTGACTTGACAGCTTCGATTCCTTCAGAGGCGAATTGATTTGCTACGGTTTCTTCGATTCCCAAGCGGTTTAGCGTAAATCCACGTAAGATTACTCCTACAGAGGCGGAGGCAAAAAGCATAAAAATTGCCGAAGCCAAAATAACTTCGAGAATTGAGAAACCGCGATTATTATTTAAAATTTTCAATTTGTTTTACTTATTACCCCCTGACTATTAATCATCATTGTTCTGTTATTGTTGCTGCCTGAAACAATTATTGTTGCAGTAGAACTTGGGATTCCGGTTGCTTTGGCAAAAGATATATCCGTAAACCCGCTAACGGATATATTATTATTTACGCTGAAATTTTCATCAAAAGCGGAAGTTCCCGTTAAATATAATGTAATTTCATTGGCAGGAGAGGAATATTTAACTCCCCAAACCCCATTTTGTTTACCCATAAGACTGTAGATTTGCGCTTTTCTAAAACTGCCAATCAGTTGATTTGCCGTATTGTCAAGCGCATTCTGCATGATAAATCTTGAATGAAAAGAAATCGACATAACCCCAAGGGTCAGTATTATAGAAGTAACGAGGAGAAGCTCAACAACAGTAATTCCTTTTGACATTTTATTTTATCGAACCGGTAAGATTATAAATGGGCGATATAATTGAAAGCGCAACAAATCCAACAATTAACCCGATAATTATAAGAATAATCGGTTCCAGTATTACGGATAGATTTTTTGCAGTGTTATCTACCTCATCTTCAAAAAAATCTCCCAGATACAAAAATGCTTCATCCAGCTTTCCTGTTTTTTCTCCGACCCCAATCATTTTTATAGCAATAGGGGAGAATCTTGAATAATTTCCCTCGGTTAATTCTTGTTGCAATTCCCGGCCTTTATCAATTGATCTTCTAAGTCTTGAAAGATAATCTTTAAAAACAAGATTGTCCGACCCTTCGAATTCGACTTCGAGCGCTTTCGTAATCGTAAGCCCGCTTTTTAGCATAACACCTAAATTTCTGCATAAGAATGTTAATTGTTCGTTTTCCAAAAGAGGTCCGAATATAGGAAAGGATAAAGTAGTCATATCCCACTTCGGCTTAATAAGAGGAAGTTTGATTGCAATTCTAAACAAAGCAAAAAGAGCAATAAACCCTGCAATTATCAATATTCCGTAATTTTTCATAAGATTTGAGAAGAACAAAAGAATACGGGTTGTGATTGGAAGTTCTACATTCAAAGAAGCGAAAAGATCCGTTAGCTGGGGTAGAACAAAAATACTCATGCCTGCGCCCACCAGAAAAACGGCGGTAAGAACTATAGCCGGGTAAAGCAAAGCTCCCTGAATCTTCTTTTTTAGCGCGTAATCTTTAGCGAGCTGTTGGGCAAGATAATCAAGACTTTCCGAAAGAGTTCCGGATTCTTCCCCGACTTCTGCCAGAACTATGTAAAATTGGCTGAACACTTTTGGGTGTTTTTTTAGCGCCTTGGGGAAAGAATTGCCGTTTTTGACATCTATAGAAATGTCATTTAGAACTTTGCGGAATTTGTTTCCCTTTGTTTGAGATGCAATCGCATCAAGCGCTTCCGAAAGAGTAATTCCGCTTTTTATCATCATTGACAGATGTTTTGTGAAAAGCAGCTTATCCAAAAATTTAATCTCATTCATATCTTTAAGCTTTTGTTACGCGAAGTATTTCCTCTATTGTTGTCAATCCTTCCTTTACTTTTTCAAGTCCGTCTTCAATCATTGTAGTCATGCCGTTTTTTACAGCGATTTGCTTGATAGCGGAAGCGTCAGAACGATTTATTATCGCGTTTCTAATCTCGTCGTCAACAATTAAAACTTCAAATATCCCGACTCTTCCTTCATAGCCTATATCATGGTCAAGCTGGCATCCTTTGCCTTTGTAAGTCGTAATTGTCTTAGTATTTCCAAAAATTTTTGTCAATAGGCTTTGGTCTGCATATTTTGTTAAATCTTTTATTTGCACCTGAGAGCTTACCCGGCATCGGTTATGAATTTTCCTGACAAGCCTTTGGGCGATAATTACGTTAATTGTGGAAGCCAATAGAAATGGTTCGATGTTCATGTCTAAGAGTCTTGGAATTGTTGTTGCGGCATCATTGGCATGTACTGTTGAAAGAACAATATGCCCGGTCATTGCGGAATTAATGGCAATATCCGCAGTTTCAAAATCCCTGATTTCTCCAACCAGAATAATATCCGGATCCTGCCTGACAATAGATTTAAGCCCGGCTGCAAAAGTCAGATTGGTTTTAGGATCAACCTGAATTTGATTTACCCCTTCAATGCCGTATTCAACAGGATCTTCAATAGTCATGATATTTATGTCTCTATTATTCAAAAGTTTTAAAATAGAATAAATAGTTGTAGTTTTTCCCGCTCCTGTGGGTCCTGTTGCCAAAATCATTCCATAAGGTTTTGTATATGCTTTTTTAACTTTTTGAAGATCGGAATCATAAAAACCAAGGTCGGTTAAGGAAAATTGTCTTGATCTTTCAGAAAGGAGCCTCATCACAATCTTTTCCCCATATGTGATAGGGGCAATTGATACGCGGACATCAACATCTTCGCTCCCAACTTGAAATTTTAACTTTCCATCTTGAGCAGCATGATGCTCGTCTGTTCTAAGCGAAGAAATTACCTTGATTCTTGTAACAATAGGATTGTGGAGATCCGAGGGAAGAGAGAGTATGTCGTGCAGTATTCCGTCTATCCGAAAACGAACCAAAGACTTTTCTTTCAGAGGTTCTATATGAATATCGGAGGCTTTGTTGTTGTAGGCATAGCTTAAGATTGTTTCTACAATCTTTATAATCGGAGGATCGGATTTTCCGTCTCTGATATTGTTAGCCGCTAAAACATTCTCTTTGATAATATCGTCAAATGTGCCGGTTATATCCTTTTTATACAAAAATAACGCATTATTTATGTCTTTTTTCGTTGCATAATGAATTACGACCGGAATCCCAATCCTTTTTTCCAGAAAGTCTTTTAATTGAATATTGTTGGGATCCGACATTGCGACGTGAAGTCCTTCCTTGTCTTTGCGAAAAGCAATAGCTTTTTGTTTTATCGCAACTACTTCAGGGATAATGTCTAGAATATCCAGAGGAATAGAAACTTCACCCAAACGAACGAATGGCAAAACAACAATATCCGCAATCGTTGTTCCCAAATTCTCATCGGTAATTAAGTCTTTTTCAAGCAAGATATTTTCCAGGGGGATTTTTTGATTACGGCTTTCTTGCAGAGCTTTATCCAGCGTACTTTTTTCAATAACTTCCAGTTCTTTTAAGGCATTGTAAAGCTTTTCATCATTGTATGAAGACATAGCATAATATTTTATAGCTTATGAAAGATTCTTTAACCGAGTATGTTATTGATTTTGTCAATAAGATTATTTAATGTAAAATCGGTTTTTACGAAAAACTCGGATGCTCCCAATTTCATTCCTCTGTCTATATCTTCTTTTTGCCCCAGGTTAGAGGCAAGAACTACGGGAATATCTTTCAAATTTTGATTTCTTTTTATTTCTTCAAGCGTAGCAAATCCGTCTTTTCTGGGCATAACAATATCAAGAAGTATTATATCCGGAGTATAACTTTGCAATATTGATAAAGCTTCTTCGCCGTCAAAAGCATTTTTAGTCTCAAATCCTGCTTTAGTCAGTTTTACCCGATAAGCATTTGCCAGATATGTGTCGTCCTCAACAATCAAAATTTTTTTCATGATTCTAGCTTATTTTCTTCCTCAATCATATTTTTTACGGAAGCAATAATGTCATCCAATCTGTTTTCAGCTTTAAGATAATATTTTTTTACTCCCAAAGTCAGCATGCTCTTTACCTTATCGGGACTTGCCGAGTTACTTACAACAATAATCGGAATGCGAAGCCACTTATCGTTTTGTTTGAGATTATTCATGAATTCCAGGCCGCTCATGTCTTTTAGATAATAATCAAGCCATATCGCATCGGGAGATTTTTCCAAATTGGAAAGCGTTTGTATCCCGGCCTGTCCGCTGGTGCAGCGAATTGCGTTTATTCCGTAAACCTCAAGCTTACGGCTGATTGCGGAAAGCAGCAGGTCTTCATCCTCAACTATCAATACCGTATATTTCTTTTCGTCCATAAGTCTTATATTATTGTGCACGTGATTAGACTAGCTGTCAAGTACCACGTCTCCTTTTTTGGGAGTCATTCCCGATAGGGGAAGGCTGAACCAAAAAGTTGTTCCTTTTCCCTCTGTACTTTCGAACCAAATTTTCCCTCCGGATGATTCCAAGACTGCTTTTACCAGATAAAGCCCGAGACCTGTTCCGTCGGTTACAATTTTAACAATATTTTCTCCTCTAAAGAATTTCTGGAAAAGTTTGTCCTGATCTTTCTTGAGAATTCCATATCCGTTGTCGCTTATTTGAGAAATAACCTGGTTATCTTTTCGGGATAAGAATACGGATATTTCTCCGGAATTCGGAGTATACTTTATGGCATTCGTAAGAAGATTCATATAAACCTGCCTGATCAATTTCGGATCGATATTAATAAGAGGCAGTTTTTCATGAATGCTTATAACGGGGGATATATCTTTTTCCTTGAATTTGACTTCCAATTCCGCGATAATTTCTTTTATCATTTGCGGTAGGTCGGTTGGTTTGGGATCAATAATTATTCTTCCCGATTCAATCCTTGAAATGTTCAAAAGCGACCCAACAAGATTAATCATCCGCTCATTGGATTGATGAACGCTTGCTAAGAGATCTTTTTGGTCATTCGTTAATTGTCCCGCGTCGCCATCCAACAGCATTTCCGAAAACCATTTAATTGCGGAAAGGGGAGTGCGCAGCTGATGAGAGGCCAAAGATATAAATTCGGTTTTCATTCTGTCCACGTCTTTTTCTCTCGTTGTATCTCTTATAATTGTGATAGTGCCTGATACTTTTCCATTGAGGATAACAGGAGTAACAGTCATTGCGGTTGGGAATTTCGTGCCGTCTTTTTTTGTGTAATAAAGAGTATGCATTATATTTGTCGCAGCCTTTTTCCCGGAAAAAAGCGCGGCGAAAATAGGATAATCATTTTTAGGAACTATCTTACCGTTTTCATACGTTGCCGGAATGATCTTTTCGAATGGCTTGTTTAATGCGTCTTTCTCCTCCCAGCCGAACATTTCCCGGGCAGTAGGATTAATCATAGTTATATTGCCTAAATCATCCGTGACAATCATGCCGTCCCCAATACTGTCCAATATGGCTTCCAGTTTTTTCTTTTCATCCTCAACTTTTTCGCTATTTGCTTTAAGATCTTCCAGTACGTTAAACAAAGCCTTATTAACATCTTTTTCCGTTCTTTGAGAGATTAGTGTTTCAACGCTGGATGCTTTATATTCTCTTTCATACTTTTCCCGATCCTGCTCTCCCAATTTTTGAGAGATAGTCTGAAGATATTTTTTAAGCTCAATCATCTTAAGCTCCCGGTCAACCATAATTTTGCTAAATCTTTCCAGGTCTTTAATTTTCTGTATTCCATAGGGAAGATTGAGAACGATGTACTTTGCAAATAGATAAATAAGAAAAGAATTAAGGAGAATAAACGGAGATATTGCAAGGGTTAAGAAAAAAACTGCAGGAGGCGGATTGATTTTTAAAATAAAATGAGATACCGTGTACGCGATATAGACACTTATCAGCGTACCTATTCCAAGATCTATTATAAATTGGGCAGTTTTCTTCATTTAGAAAAAGTGTTAAATTTAGTATGGCACGAGGAAAAAGCAGTGTCAATTATTTAGGAGAAGGAATAAATTTTTCTTGTAAGGCAATTTGCTTCAAAAACTCCATAGCCATGGGTCGTGTGTCAGCAAAAATTAAACTCTCCCTAACTATAAAAGAAGTGTTATTGCTATCTTGCAATCTGTTTATTCTTGCAAGAAACAATTGTGGCTCTTTCGACCTAGAAGATCTAAGGATAGCAAGTTCTATATTTCCAATCTTTTCTCTTTTCCAGGGCTCCGGTGTATTGGGATCCCTACTTCCGGAAAACCCATACCTTTCTAGAATTTGGTTTCTTATAATTAACCCTTTTCTACTCTCTAAAGTTGGAGATATTGGAGATATTACATTATCCATAATTTTTTTAAAACCTTGCACTTCGCATGGTTTTTTCTCCCTGCGGCGTTTTGCGATTTCTTTTTCTATTTCTTTAACTTCACCGCTGTGCTCGTCTTCCAATGGTAATGGCCGAGATCGAAAATTTTCCATGTGGCAGATTTTACCATATCCGCAATTTAATTGCATATTAATTTAGTTACAATTATTGTATAATAGAGATGTGAATAATCTTAAAAAAACCGACCCGCAGATATTTGATCTTATCAATCTCGAAGTAAACCGCCAAAGGGAAGTTCTGGAAATGATCCCTTCGGAAAATTACACATCTTCCGCAGTCATGGGGGCTTTGGGTTCGGTTCTTACAAATAAATATTCAGAGGGTTATCCTAAAAAAAGATATTATCAGGGAAATAGATTTATTGATGATGCTGAAATTTTGGCAATTGAGAGAGCGAAAAAATTATTCGGCGTTCCATATGTAAATGTTCAGCCGTATTCGGGAAGTCCGGCAAATACTGCAGTGTACTTTGCGCTTTTGGAGCCCCTGAAGGACAAAATCATGGGCTTGTCTTTGGCGTTTGGAGGACATCTGACTCATGGATCTCCGGTTAGTTTTTCAGGAAAATATTTCACAATTGTTTCCTATAAATTAAATGAAAAAGGATTATTGGATTATGATGCAATTGAAAAACTGGCTATTAAAGAACGCCCAAAAATAATTGTCTGCGGAGCAACCGCATATCCCAGAATTATTGATTTCAAAAAATTTGGGGAAATCGCGGACAAAGTCGGGGCGTATTTGTTAGCAGATATCTCGCATATTAAAGGTTTAATAATTGCCGGAGCGCATCCGTCTCCCGTGCCTTATGTTCATATTATTATGACAACAACGCACAAAACTTTGCGGGGACCAAGGGGCGCGATGATAATGGTGACTAAAAAAGGTCTAAAAAAGGATCCGGAATTGGGAATAAAAATTGACAAGGCGGTTTTTCCCGGTCTTCAGGGAGGGCCGCATGATAATCAGACTGCGGCAATTGCAGTTGCTCTTAAAGAGGCAAATTTGAAATCTTTCAAAGCTTATGGCCGGCAGATAGTTAAAAATGCCAAAGTTTTAGCGCAAGAATTAGTGGAATACGGATTTGATTTGGTAAGCGGGGGAACGGATAATCATTTGCTTTTGATTGATTTGACAAATAAAAATGTTAATGGCGCGGTTGCGGCGTTAGCTTTGGAGATTGCGGGAATTGTGGTTAACAAAAATGCAGTCCCAAATGATCCGATGCCTCCTTTTTACCCTTCGGGAATCCGTCTTGGGACTCCTGCTCTTACGACAAGGGGGATGAGGGAAAAAGAAATGGTGAAAGTTGCCGAATGGATGAACTTGATTATTGATGAAATAAAAGGTTATGAGTTGCCAAGTAACAAAGAAGAAAGGTCTGAATTTTGGAGGAAATTCAAAAAAGAAGCCCCTTCAAATAAAAAACTTTTAACAATCTCTAAGGAAATAAAGACTTTGTGTAAAAAGTTTCCATTAAATTTCTGACCCCATAAGTCTCTGACCCTATTCTCAAAATTTCAAGGAATCTCAAAAATCCAATTTAGCCATCTCGTTGCAATCGACGATCGCATCATGAAATCATATGGCTGAATTTTAGGATAAACGATTCTAGGGGCGCTTAACAAAGCCTTTTGCGATGTGATAACCGGAATTTAAATCGGAAGTAATTCCCCGCACTATTTGTCCTGTTCTTTGTTGGGGGTTTCCTTCTGACTTTTGATATTCGTCAACAGCAATGGCTGCTCTTACGGTCGCAGCTATAAGCAATACGCCTCCTGCAATTTCTAAGACAGTTTTCAATGGTCGGCGGCGGGCGCTTGCGTGATGCATAACTCTCCTTCTAACAGCGCAACTATGATTTCTAGATTTTTCTGTTTCGTGCAACATAATCAGAACAATAACTTAACACTTTATCACTTTTTTGTTTTCGCGTCAACACCAAAATCAGAAATCTAATTGACATTAGGCCTTGTATATAATATAAAGAAATAAGGAGAGGTTAGGCTTTATGTCAATTATTGAGGATAGGAGAATAAATTTAGGCGGTACATCTGAGGCAAACCAGAGTAGATTAAAGCGTATCAAAGAAGCACAGAGGCGCGGAGTAGTTAGGAGGCATGCGCATCCGTACAAGAAGTTGACGCTCAACAACGGAAATCAGTAGTAATGGTGGGGCCAATCATTGCGTCTGCCTATCCGCACCCAAAAATGAAATAAAATTGAGGTAAAAAATTGGGCTTGTTTTTTTTATTTTTTTTAGTATAATGTTTGTATTACACACATCCTTACTTTTGGTCCTGTCCCTAACGGGATAACGAGGATGGAGGAACATAAAAAGGACTTTTATGAGAGAAATTACATTAGAAGAGTTATTGGAAGCAGGGTGTCATTTCGGCCACCAAGTTACACGATCTAATCCCAAAGCCCGCGATTTCATTTTTGAAGCCCGCGATAACATCCACATTATTGATCTTGCAAAAACAAAAGAAG
>CAZYIC010000019.1:0-19856 GCA_964646925.1 uncultured Gammaproteobacteria bacterium | reverse complement strand
GTCGCCTATAGATTTTATACAAACCAAGATTCCAAAAAGTACGTGACCCATACAAAACTTCTATATTATGAAAAAAAATGATATGATTGTAATATGAAAGTACAGACATTAAAAGGATTCAGAGACTTCCTCCCAGCGGAGGCTAAAAAGAGGCAATATGTTATTGAAACCTTGAGAAAGGTGTTTGAGTCTTATGGTTTTGAACCACTTGAAACACCCGCTTTGGAATATGAAGAAATTTTGCTTGGAAAATATGGAGAAGAGGGGGACAAATTGATGTATAGATTTGAAGACTTGGGTAAAAGACGCGTTGCCTTAAGATACGACCAGACCGTTCCCCTCGCCCGAGTTGTAGCCCAATACCAAAACCAGCTCCCAATGCCGTTTAAACGCTACCAAATTCAAAATGTCTGGCGCGCAGAAAATACCCAAAAAGGAAGATACCGAGAATTTTTACAATGTGACGCAGATATTGTAGGCAACTCCTCTCCCCTTTCTGATGCAGAAATAATCATGCTGGTATTTGCAATCTATAAAAAGCTAAACCTTGATGTAATTATAAAAATAAATGATCGCGCTAACTTAAATAGCCTTGAAGGGAAATATATTGCCGCTATTGATAAGCTTGAAAAAATTGGAGAATCTGCAGTCTTAGCAGAGATGGTCGAAAAAGGCATGAACGATACTGATGCAAAACTAGCATTAAAAGAACTTCAAAATAAACCACAGACAGAAAATATTGGTCAAATAATTAAACTCCTAGAAAAAATGGGTTGTGATATGTCAAAAATTCAATACGAGTCAACGCTAGCTAGAGGACTAAATTATTACACTGGAATAATCTTCGAAACAACAACGCAGAACAACAAAAACTCTATTTGCAGCGGAGGAAGATACGATAAGCTTGTTAGAATGTTTTCAGGAAAAGACATTCCTGCAATAGGATTCGGACTCGGCTTCGACAGAACGATTGAAGCAATGGAGGAATTGAATCTTTTCCCCAAAGACCTACAAACAACTAAAGTTTTAGTTACTATTTTTTCTCCAGAATTAAAACAGCAATCACTTGACTGTGCTACAGCACTACGTAGCGCTGAAGTATCGACAGAATTATATTTGGATGAAAATGCAAAGCTGGAAAAACAATTGAAATATGCTGATCAAAAAGGAATTCCTTTTGCTATTGTGATTGGCTCCGATGAGGCGAAAAATAATACTGTAACTCTAAAAACCCTCAAAACCCGCGAACAAAAAACCATTAAAAAAGAAAATCTTGTTGAGTACCTCTCCCATTCAACCTAAGCCGTACTACTACCGCCATCTACTTTTTTCCATTGTTAATTTGGAACCGGGACCATTTAATCCTTCGCTTACTCTTCGCCTATTTAAAGCTCTACTTAAATCCTCCATCCCATTCCCGGCAAGGACAATTCTACCCTCACTGTCAACCTCCACAGCCACTTCCTTCCCCTTCTCAATGCCCAAAATAATTCTTAACGCTTCTTGAAGGGAAACTCTTTCACTACTATCTGCTCCTGTTTCCCTACGATAAAGCTGGTGGTGGACAGGGCTTCTTTGTGATTGTCTTTCCGCCCTCATTGTCATTTTAGTAAAGTTAATTTAACACAAATTATTAACTTTGTCCATACCTTACTTGTTTCGGATTGCAAATTGAGATATAATACAAGTTATGAAAGCGAATATTCATCCAAAATATTTTGATCAAGCTCAGGTTGTTTGCGCCTGCGGAAATAGATTCACAACAGGCTCAACTCAGGAAGAGATCCGGGTTGAACTGTGCAATAAATGCCATCCTTTTTATACGGGCGAGCAGAGATTTGTAGACAGCGCTTCCAGAATTCAGAAATTTCAGGCAAAACAGAATATCGCCAAACAATATTTGACCAAAAAAGTCAAAAAACAGGAAGAGCAAAAAGCTAAAGATAGCGCGCCTAAAACCTTACGTGAAATGCTCATGGCAGTTAAGTAGCCGAATTGCGTTTGTCATCCTGAGCGCAAGCGAAGGATCCCCTCTTGTCAAACATTTTCATGGGATTCTTCAATCGCTTCGCTCTCTCAGAATGACAATAAGACAAATATGTACGATTATAGAAGAGTCCAAATAGAGACGCTTGCCAAACAAATTGAAGAAACGCGTGTTCTTCTTACCGATCCGGCACTCAAAGAATTGGCGGAAAAAGAAATAGCTGATTTGGAAGCTCAAAAGAAAGCGTTGGAAGAAACTCTTAGCAAAGATGCTGAGAAGGAAAGTTCTTTGGACAACCGCAATGTAATTATGGAAGTTAAGGGAGCAGCCGGAGGAGAAGAAGCAAAACTTTGGAGAGAAGAGCTTTTGAGAATGTATTTGAGATTTGCCCAACTTAAAGGATTTAGGGCGGAACAAATCGACGAAGGGATTATAAAAATATCCGCTCCGCCAACTGGCGGATTTACTCCCCCGCCTTTTAAAACATTTAAATTCGAGGCAGGGGTTCATAGAGTACAAAGAATTCCAACCACTGAAAAACGCGGAAGGATTCATACGTCAACCGCAACTGTTTATGTATTGCCCGAGCTTGAAGATATTGATCTTCACATAAATCCTGAAGATGTAGCATTTGAAGCATTTAGAGCCGGGGGCCACGGCGGACAAAATGTTAATAAGGTTTCAACCGCGGTAAGATTAAAACACATCCCAACCGGAATTATAGTTACAGCGCAAACAGAAAGATTTCAGGCTCAAAACAGAGAAATTGCCATGGACTTACTGCGTTCAAAGTTATGGGAAATGGAAGTTGAAAAACAAAATAAAGAAATTGCATCTCTTAAGTCCACACAGGTTGGCCGCGGCATGAGAGCGGAAAAAATCAGAACTTACAATTTCCCCCAAGACAGACTCACCGACCACAGAATAAATAAGTCTTGGCATAACTTGCCTGTTTTACTCGAAGGAGAAATAGATGATATCATTAATGTATTCTCAGAGGTAAGCTAAATCTTTTTTGCGTAAATTTTCAAGCTCATCAAGATTATTTTCCCTAAGTGTTCTTGCGATCTGTCTTCCTCCGGCCAGATGCGGCAATATCACATAATCGGCTTTTTCTTTGTATAAAACTTTAGCATCTACAGAATCCAAAGCGGTAACAATCACAATTGCGTTACTCTTTTTCTCTTTAATTTCTTTCACCAAAATCAAATTATCCTCAACATCAGGAATTGTAGAAACAACAAGGTGAGCCACATGAACATTGGCAAGCTCTTTAATTTCTTTATCTGAAATATCTCCAAAAAGCCTGTGGACATTTTTAGCTTCCAGTTTTTTGATAATAGCGGGATCAAAATCTATAACCACTATTTCTTTGCCCATTGCCTCAAACGTTTCAATTAATGATTCTCCCATTTGGTCTCCCCCTACCAAAACTATATGGTTTTTAATTTCCGACAATTCTTTTGAAGACTGTAAGACTTCATCTTTTTTACCGTGTTTTCTTTCAAAAATTGAAAGAAAAGGCGCTAAAAGTAAATATAGCTTATTACCGTTAACAATCATGTATGTAGAGAAAATAAATGTAATAATACCGACAACCGTTACCAGAGTAACTATTTCCCCCGTTAAATGATTTAATCTGCTTCCTAAAAATATAATAATCAAGCTAAACTCCGAAATTTGCGCCACAGTTAACCCGGCAAGAAAGGATGTCCTTTTTCTGTAACCCAAAAGTCCCATAATAACCATAACAATAATAGGATTGCCTATAAGCACAAACAATGAAAGCAATATAGCAGGATATAGGATCACAGCAATATTGCTGAACGTAAGATTCATTCCCAAAATTACAAAAAATATGGTTATAAAGAAATCCCTAAGGGATCTTATTTTCGATGCTATTTGAAAATTCTCAGTTGAATTGGCTAAAGAAAGACCGGCTAAAAATCCTCCTATTTCAATGGAAAAACCTATTAAAGGCGAGCTTATTAAAGAAGCAAGACCAAATGCCCATGCAAGACTGAAAAGGAAAAGCGTTTCGGGAGAATGAGCAATTGTATCTACCATTTTGGGCAGCAAGGTTTTACTTAAATAAATTATTCCTCCAAATAAAACCGTTCCCTTAGCAAGAGTTATTATGAAACTCCAAACAGACAAAGCTTGTCCTGAGCCGGTCGTTGGATTGAATCCTGCAAGAAATATTAACAGTAAAATTGCGAAAAAATCCTGTACGAGTAAAAATCCGACTGAAATTTTTCCGTACAAACTATGCAAGTCTCTTTTGTCGGACAGAAGCTTTACAATTATAATCGTGCTTGAAAAAGTAAGAGCAATACTCACATATAAAGAAGTGATTGGGGGAAAACCAAGCGCTATGCAAATAAAATATCCTATTATTGATGTAAAGAAAATTTGCCCAATGCCTGTCAAAAGCGATACTCTTCCAACACTTTTAAGATCCTTAAATTTTAGCTCCAATCCCACCATGAACAAAAGAAGAGTTATCCCAAACTGAGCCATTAGCTGCAGCATATCTTTGCTGCCCAAATTAAAAAAACCAAGAGGTCCGATAACAATTCCCGTTAAGATATAAGCCAGTATTATTGGCTGCTTGAGGCGCCTAAAAACTACTGCAAAAAAAGCAGCAAGACAGATAATTAGGGTTATTTCTATAAAAACATTTCCCACTAAAATTATTGTAGCAGATTTTAATTGAGGTAGACTATCTCTTCTTCAAGCAAAATCCCGTATTTTTCTTTTACTGCCTGTTTTGCAATATCAATAAGGGTTTTTACGTCTTGACTGGTTGCATTATCAACATTTACTATAAAATTTGGGTGCTTGTCTGAGATCATCGCGCCCCCTATTCTTCTGCCTTTTAAGCCCGCTAGGGCCAAAAGCTTGGTGGTGGGAACAACAGGAAAAGGATCTGTTTTTACATATTGGCTAAATTCTTTTTGCAGAGATTTGGAAAATAAATCAAAAGGGATATTTTTGAAAATACTTCCAATATTCGGATAACCCATGGGATGACGATTAACTCTATAGTCTACCTTTTGATTAATTTTTTCTCTGATCTCTTTTTCATCTCCCTTTGTTAAATTAAGATCGACAGAAGCTATAAACTCATTTTCTCCTACACCTGATTTAAAAATGCTGGTTCTATAACCGAAATTGCACTCCTCATTGTTCCTTTCTTTTTCGTTTAAAGTTTTTAGATCTAAACTCTTAACTTGCGCGACATTGTCTTTCATTTCGCCTTTGAAAGCCCCGGCATTGCCCCGGACTGCTCCGCCGACTGTTCCCGGAAGTCCTCCTGCCCATTCAAGACCCGAGAGTGAATTTTCAATACAAAAATCCAAGAGATCTCTGATCAACACTCCCGAACCAACCTCCAAGCCTCCATTAATCACATTGACGATTATAATTTGGTTATGAATGACCAATCCGTCAAACCCTTCATCGCTTATCAAAACATTTGTCCCCGAGCCAAGAATAAACATTTTCTCGTCCGAAGCAGTACGAAGAACTTCCTTAAGCTTCTCTGTTGAACCTACCTCAACAAACAAACGTGCAGGCCCGCCGATTTTATAATTACTGAAATTTTTAAGAGGAACGTTTTCCTGAAATTCCATATTAGCTGTCTACTGGTTAGGAGCTGCTGCCAATGTTGCCTTAACTTCAAGGGTTTTTTCTTCTCTCCATAGCGAGATCGTAATTGTATCTCCTATTTTTTTTCCGGCAATAATTTTAGACACCTCTTCATCCTCCTGAATTTTCTTATTATCAATTTTCGTAAGGATGTCTCCCTTTTGAATCCCTGCTTTCTCTGCGGGAGATTCCGCTACTACATCTTGAATATATGCTCCCTGAGGAATACTATTGAGAATAGCCGCATCCTTACTGATATTTCTATATACAATGCCAAGATATGACCTGTTGAACTGACCGCTTTGGTTAAAACTTTTAAGACTGTCTTTTATAATATTTATAGGCAAAGCAAACCCGATATTTTCCGCTCCCGATGCAACCGCAGTATTAACTCCAATTACCTGAGCCGAGGAATTAACCAGGGGCCCTCCGCTATTTCCGGGATTAATTGCGGCATCTGTCTGTATTACATCATCGAGCTTTTCTGCGAATCCTTCAAATGCAGATCCCGCCACTATTCCGCGCCCGATGCCGCTAACTATTCCCTTAGTAACGCTGCCTCTAAATTCCCCCAAAGGCGTGCCAACGGCAACAACTAATTGCCCTACTTTTACTTTTGATGAATCTCCCATTTCAATGGGCTTGAGTCCCTTTGCATTAATCTTTACAATAGCTATGTCATTTACCGGATCCCTATAAATACTTTCAGCGTCATATTTTTTGCCGTCATTGGTTATCACTTTATATTTTCCGGGAACGCTAACTACATGCTTGTTGGTTACAATCAGACCGTCCGGAGCAACTATAAATCCTGATCCTATATCTTGATCTTCTTCTCTGCTTTGCGGGGTTTGAAAAAAATCAAACGGATCAAAATTAACAATTCTCTGCTCTACTCCAACTGTTACGACTGATGGGGAAACTTTTTCAACTATATCTATTATTACCGACTCTTCCGTGACTATTTTTACTTTCTCCGTTGGTAGCTGTATTCCTTTTTCTTCAACCGCCTTTTTAAGACTCGGAAGATACAAAATACCCGCATTCCAGATTCCCAAAACAACAATTAAAGCAATGACAATTAAAATTGACTTTCTCATATTGGCATTATTTTACCAATTCCAGAACCGCTTTTTCAAGCTGTGAATCGTGAGATGGATTTTTTTCGTCGAGTTTCACTTCTATGTCCGGTTTCAGTCCAATGTCCTGAACCCATACGCCATTAGGAGTCAGCCATTTTGCGATAGTTACGTGTAGCCCCGCACCATTCCCCAAATCCGCTGCTTCCTGAATTGTCCCTTTACCAAAAGATGTCTCTCCAATCAGAATCGCTCTTTTATTATCCCTCAAAGCTCCGCTTACGATTTCGCTTGCCGATGCACTACCCTTATTCATAAGAATAACTAAGGGAATATTGTACATCAAACCTTTTCTGCTGACAGAAAGAGTGATTTTCCTTCCTTCCTTATCTTCTTCCAAAACAACAGGCGTTCCTTGTTTTAGAAATTCGGAAGAAATATAAACAGCGTCAGTGAGATAGCCGCCCGGATTATTTCTCAGATCAACTATTAACCCCTTTATATTTTTATCCGCTTTCATCTCGGAAGAAAGTTTATTGATTAAGCCAATCCAATCCGTATTGGTAGTGTCTCCAAATTGCGAAAGCCTGACATATGCAACTTTATCATTTTCTCTCCCCTTGATACCCGTGATACTTTTGATACTCTCGATCTCCCCTACTGGCTTCACCCATCCGTCAACGCTTTTTACCGTTATAACGTCTCTTATTATTTTGATATCAATTGGCTTTTCGGAATCTTTATGCAAAATTGATAAAGTAACGCTTGTTCCTTTGGGTCCTCTTATTTTTTCTACAGTTCCCGGCAATGTCCAATCTGCGGTTGACTTTCCGTCAACCGTTAATATTAAATCGCCTGCTTTTATCCCTGCTTTCTCCGCCGGACTTCCCGCAAGCGGAGCTATAACAATAATTTGCTTGTTGCGAGTTCCAAGTTCTGCGCCAATTCCGGAAAATTGTCCGGCCAAACCATCTTTGAAATCTGTATTTTGTTTCGGAGGAAGAAATATTGTATAAGGATCTTCAAGGCTTTGAGTCATTCCCTCAATCGCTCCGTTTAACATCTTTTGAGCATCGAGCTTGGTCTTATCATAATAGTCCGATTCAAGTTTCCCCCAAACCTTCCAAAAAAGAGAAAAGTCAATATTATTGAGTTGCGTAGGAGCTTCCTTGTTTATAATATTAAGAGAAGGTATATAATTTTTCCAGGCAAGTTTTACATTATTAGTGCCAATGTAATACCCTGACAAAGCAGATATTGCAATTATTAAAACAATTTGCAGGAATTTTAGCCTAATCTTCATAAGACATCTTACCATTATACTATATATTTTTATATGCTATGATCGAGAGAATAAAAATTAAGAAGATCAAACGGCAATTAGGACATAAGAGCCAGATGCCGCGAATACTTTATGCTGTCGGCAGTTCTTCTTTGGTGTTTTAAACAGAGTCCGTTTCTTGAACCCGGGATAATTTTACCTCTTTCTGTTAAAAATTTCTGCAAAGTTCCCATTTCCCAAAAAGAGGGTTCCTTTTTCGACTCACAAAAAAAACAGACCTTTGGGGCTGTAAATTTTCTCCTTGGCTTCCTGCTAATTTTTTTATTCATAATCTTTAATTTTTTATTTTTGATTTTTTATTTTAGAAAGGTATATCGTCCGGAACAACCTCTTCGGCAGAATGTTCCGCCACTACGTCCTTTTTCGCTTCCTTCAATTCTTTTCCCTTTGATGCTTCTTTCTCCGCAACTGGCGCTTCCTCTGCGACTTTTGTCCCTTCCGAAACTGTTTCAGCCGGCGCAGCTGCCGCCCCTGTTGTCCCCCTGCTATCCAGCAAAATCATATCCGAAATAACTATTTCCGTTCTATTTCTTTTGGCTCCATCCTGTCCTGTCCAGGTTCTTGTTGCAAGTCTTCCTTCAACAAAAACTTTTCTGCCTTTTACTAAAAACTGGCTGCATAACTCTGCTAATTTATTCCAGGCAACGATATTGTGAAACTCTGCCTCATCGTGCTTTTCACCGCTATCTGTTTTCCAGCTTCTGTTGGTTGCCAGACCGAAAGAACAAACAGCTGTTCCATTTGGCGTATATCGCAATTCCGGATCCCTTGTCAAATTACCAATCAATTGTACCCGATTCAAACTTCGCGCCATAGTTTTAAAAGTGTCATCCCGAATTTATTTCGGGATCTACTTCCTAAGCACTAAATGCCTTAATATGCTCTCATTCTCCGCCAATTTCTTCTCAAAGTCATGTGGGATATTCTCCCCTTCAAGCGCAAAATCAAAGTAAAATCCGCTTGTTTCTCTTTTAATTTTGTATGCCAGGGATTTAAGACCAATTTCGCTCTCTTTTACGATTTTTAAGTCTTTTAACAAGACTTTCACGCCCGCAATTAATTTTTTCCTCAAAGTATCGGTTAAAGACGATCTCACAACCAATATTAGTTCGTACGATCTCATTGCCCATAATTTTATCACATTGGAAATCTCAAAACAAGCTTTATCTTTTCAAAAAATTAAGCCTAAGTTTTTCCGGAAACCTCTCAAGAGCATATCTCAGCATTGTGCGAGGCATCTTTTTATAATATTTATTCAGAAATTTAATTTCCGTATCGAGATCTTTCTTTCCTACTTCTCGAAGCATCCATCCAACTGCTTTTTGAATTAAATCATGTTTGTCCTGCAAAAGAATCTCCGCAATTCTTAAAGCCTCTTCAAATTTATTATTTTTAATAAAGTAATAAGTTGCAACCATCGCAATTCTCCTTTCCCAAATATTTTTTGAGTTTGATAATTTGACAAGAATAGGAGGGGTGACGACAGAGGAAGGGCTCCCGACAGCGCGCACTGAGTCAGCCGAAGGTTTACCTGAGAAAATCGAAGGAGCACTGGCGGGAGGGAAACTGGCGGCAGGACCCCGACGTCCAAAAAGATATCCTCCCACTATTTTATCCGCGGATAAATCCACCAAATCCCAATTGTTTACATACTTTATATTTTTAAGGTAAAAATCAAAAACCTTCTTCCGGACTTTTTTATCACCAGTATTAAAATTATAAACGAGGATCAAAAGGCCGATCAGTCTTTCTTCGTGGATTTTGGATTTAAGAAGTTGTGTAATTTTTGAAAATTCTAAATTTTTAAACCTAATCGCTATCTTTCGGGACTGCGGAACTGTTATTCCCAAGAATACATCCCCCTCTCCATACTCCCCTTTTCCTGTCTTGAAAAACCTCTGCGAAACTTTAGCCCTCTTCGGATCTTTAATTTTTTCTAAATCTTTTTTTAATTCAAAAACGTTCATTTTCCAACAATTTCCAACAATAACAACTATGAATGATGACCGATGATGACCGATGATGACCGATCTGATGACCGATCCCGTATCGGACTAGCTTGGCGATGTGGTATTAACAACCTACTAACTTCCAATTTTAAATTCCACCACATCTCCGTCTTGCATGATGTAGTCGCGGCCTTCCATTCTTGCCTTTCCGAGTTCGCGAGATTTTTTCCATCCCCCATTTGCAACAAAATCAGAATAGGAAACAATTTCTGCTTTGATAAATTTCTTGGTAAAATCCGTATGAATCACTCCAGCAGCATCAACCGCTTTCATACCCTTATTAATGGTCCATGCGCGAACCTCCTTCTCCCCTGCCGTGAGAAATGAAATCAGACCCAAAGTTACATAAGCTTTTTGAATTAATCTTTCAAGTCCTGAAGTTTTCAACCCCAATCCTGCCAAATATTCTTTCTGCTCCGCTTCTCCCAACTCCGACAAATCAGCTTCAATTTTCGCACAAATTACTGTTATGTTTTCTTTACCAATCTCCAAAAGAGTTGCGTATTGATCTATAACTGCCTTAATTTTTTCTTCGGAATAATCATTTTCCGAGACATTTAAAACAATTATTTCCGGTTTGGCCGAAAGAAGAAAAAAAGTTTTTGTGTACTCTTGCTCTTCGGGAGTTAAAACAATTTCTCTTGCAGGTTTTCCTTCATTTAATCCTTTGTATAACTTTTCAATCGCTGTTTTCTCTGATTCTTTTGCAAATCTTTTTACCTTGCTTTGCGCAGTCTGGACACTTTGCAAATCCGCCAAAATTAATTCCGTCTCAATGGTTTCATAATCAGTCTTCGGATCCACAGCACCTTCTTTGATAATATTATTATCAACAAACGCACGGACTACATGAGCGATAATTGAAACTTCGCGAATGTGAGACAAGAATTTATTTCCTAACCCTGCTCCTTCCGATGCGCCTTTTACCAATCCTGCAATGTCCACAAAGTTAACCGTAGCGGGTTTAATTGGAGGAAGTTCTGTCATTTTTTCCTCCTCTTTTGTAATTTCTGCTAATTTTTGCAAACGGGAATCAGGCACGGGCACAATACCGACATTTGGTTCAATGGTCGCAAAAGGATAATTCGCCACAAAAGCCTGTTGCTTTTTCAACAACGCATTAAACAGTGTGCTTTTCCCCACATTTGGCAGTCCTACAATCCCGACACTTAAATTCATAAAATATAAAATAGGCTATTGACCTTTTTGTAAATATTTGTTAATATATGCTCATCATTAGGGAGAATACGAACAATAGGCTACGTGCCTATTTGCAACGCCTCCCACTTTTTATGGTCTAAATTCCAGCTTATTCTTTTCAAAAATAATAAATGTTTTGTATTTTTGAAACTGTCTTAATAAAGAGGATTCTGATTTTTCGTTTGGAATAATAATTCTGAGAAGCTTCTTATTTTTCACCAAAAACGCATGTAAGCAGAAAAAATCGCCATCTCCCGATACAATAACTGCTTTATCGTATTTAGAATACTGAATTGCGGCGGCGTGTAGCACTAACTCTGCATCTACATTTCCCTTTGGTTTTCCTTGATTATCTTTAACCGTAGGCTTAAATACCAATTCATAGCCGTAACTCTTAAGATTCTTATATAATTTTTCATTCTGTTTTACATATCCTATACAAAGAAACGCTTTTTGTACTCGAAATTTATCAGTTAAATATCTCCTGAATTTCTTAAAATCTAATTTCCATCCTCTATAAACTATTTTCCCATGCTTAAAAATACTTTCGCTTGTCCCCAAATTTAAATTCTGGCTGTCAATAAATGCATAGGTTTTGGGTTTCATAAAAAGATTATAACAAAAACACAGCATCAAAGAATACTTGACAAGATATTGTCACTCTGCCATATTAAAAATGAATGAGTTTATTTATATCCATACTGGGATTTATTCTTCTTTTCTCTATAGGTGTGCCTTCCCTTTCTCTTGCCCAGACGAAAATCCCAGATAAAACATCTCCAATTGAAAAAGCAGACCCAACGCAGATTGCCAGCCAACAACTCCATAAAAGTTATACAGATTCACAGCACCGATATCGATTAACTGTAGAGGGCAACAGCCTCAATGATAATCCGGCGGCCAAGAAACGCCTGAGCTACTCCTGGAGCACTGACTGCGGAAAATTCTTTGAAGGAGGTGTGGGCCCAAGCACCAGATATCTTGGTAAACAAAGCGTGATCTGGGGATATGAATATCCAAAGGAAGACTGCACCGAAGCCTTGATTCGAGTAACCGTAAGGCAATTCAAAGGGGGAGAACGAGTGCGAGAGGTGTATGTGTCTCAAAAGATATTTTATCCGGAAAAAGCGCCAGAAATTAAAAGCGTTGATTCCGAAGTAGATCTAAAAAAACTTGAGGAAGAAAAAAAGGCGCACCCCATACGAAGCTTTTTTAGAAGTTTGTATCTTCGTATCGCCCCATTTCTTGCGCCATATGAAAGAAAAAAGGATCTTTCCCCCGGCGGTGTAAGAGGATAGAGGATTGAATTACGTTCCCGCCTTAAAGGTGTCAAGTCAAAATAGTTATATCCTGAGCGGTTCGGCAGGCTCACCGCTATAACAATGTCGAAGGACAAAAAGATTATAGCAGAAATTACTTTTTCTAATCTTTTACAATAAATTTTTCCCATAAATATTCTTGAGATTATGCGCCACAGCTATTCTCAATCTTGCATATTGTCCGGCTGATCCGGCATTTCCAAACATCTTTTCCCTATCAACAATTATGCCTTGCTCAGGAACCATAAGCTCATCATAAGGAAAGTCTGGCGGAAATTGAGAGATCTTGTAAAATCAACTCTTTGCCCATTAGGCAGAACGTTTACGAAATGACTACCGCGTATTTTGCCACCCCATTTTCCCGCTGATTCATTAAACCAAAAGCCATGTATTTCGCCACCAAATAGATCGTTTACTATTTGAGTAACTGCGCTACAGTGGCCGAACGCAGGATATTCCGGTGTCCAACCAGTTGGATCAGCTAATATCGCAGGAGAAAAAGACAATCGAAAAACATGCTCCAGCTCCTCTAAAGTTACCCCATTCTCCCTACTGGCAACCTGCTCTTTTCCCATATCGGTGTGGAGTATATCATATTCTCTAGACATAGAGTTGAGTGCACGCCTGGAAGGTAAAACGTATTGTCACCTGGGAAACAAAAAACCTAAAGTAATAGAACATCAAAGAGGGGTTGGGAATTTTATCAAATAGCATGAATCGTATGCAAAAAAATGGTATAATGTATGAGTGTATAACTGGTCTACGGATACAGCCAAATTTAAACAAAATAAAAAAAAATATACAAGCTGGAAGCTTACCCAGATGATAAACTATGGTTTAGACGGACAAAAACTCCGAAAGAATACTTTAGTTAAATATTGGACGCAAATTAAAAATAATATAGATCCGTATAAGAAACGTCTTTTAGAATATTTGCTATGGGAAAAACAATACTCACTCCCAAACAACTTAACTTTCTGGAATGTATCCAGCAAGAAAAATCAATAACCAGAAATTTCTACCTTACAGGCGGAACTGCTCTTGCGGAATTCTATTTGCATCATAGACTCTCCGAAGACATAGATCTTTTTTCCGAACATCAAGAAGTTGATCCAAATGCAGCAGATGCATTTCTAAGAAAAATTTCTCCAAAGCTCAAGGTTAAAAATATTGAAAGAATCCAATTCTTGGGACTTTTTACATACATACTTAATTTCCGTGATGGTGAAAAATTAAAAGTTGACTTTAATTACTATCCGTTTCCCCAAATTGAAAAAGGTACTCTGTTAAAAAATATTCAAGTTGACAGCATTCATGATATTGCTGCAAATAAAGTCCATACACTTTTTATGAAACCCAGAGCAAGAGATTATATTGATCTATACTTCATACTGAAAAATAAGGATTTATCTATTGATAAGTTGATTTTAGACGCTAAAGCAAAATTTGACTGGCATATAGATCCACTAACTCTTGCCAGCCAATTTATGCGCGTGAAAGAATTTACAGATTTTCCCAAGATGCTTGTCCCCTTCAGCGAACAATCCATGGTTGATTTTTTTATTAAGGAAGCAAAAAAATTTAAAGACAAAATCCTCGCCTAGAATTTCTTAGAAAATCAGAAGATTATAGCAGAATTTTAAAAATTCAAAATGGGGTTGGGGAATTTTAGCAAGATTCTATTAAAAATTTCTTCCGGGGTGTTCGATTTTCCGCCTTAAATCTCGAGGAAGAAAACTCAACAAATTGTCTATAATTTTCATCCCATAATCTATCCATAATGCTGCTGGAGCTGGCTCTACGCTTGTCAAATCTTCGCGTCTGACTTCTTCTTTGCCTCTTCCTGGGTAATCAGCTGTAATCATGGTTATACTATCTTTTACAAAAAATAAAGCTTTTCCTTGTTGTAATAAACTTAAATCTCCCAATAGAGATACTACGTTTGGCATTTTTTTTAAAAGTTCAGGAGGAAGCGTATCAATTATTTTTGAAACTTTTTGTCTTATCCCATCTCCCATTTCTTCTTCGTTCTGCAACTCTTGTTTTTTTAGATCGCTTAACTTCTGCGCTAACGTAACAAAAGAATCGCTTTCGGGACTAGTTTTTAATTGAGCAGCTGATCCTGCCAGAATTATCTCTATTTCGCCAGGAGTCAACTCTCCGCGAGGATACCCTATTCCTTCTTCTATCTGATCGAAGAACACTCCTTTATCAAGCCCTTCTTTTTTCAGAACATCTATTCCTACGAAATTTTCACTTTCCGGATAATATTCTGAAGGAATTTTGGGGCTACTTCTTCCGATACCCGGGCTAATTCGCAATACTTCGTTTGTCCCTGGCAAATAATACGTTTCCGCAGGAAATGAGATTACTCCAGCACCTGCGCCGGCAGCAGCACTGAAATCCGTAAATGAACCCTGTCTTTTTTCCAAAGGTATTGCAGTCGGCATATATCCTTTCGCCTTCCCCCAAAATGCATAATATTTAGACCTAACGGCCTTAGCATAGCCTAATCTTCTTTCTCCAAGAGAATCTTCTCCTTGCGCAAGGACTTGCGCAAAGGCTTGATATTCCCTTACTAATGAAACCTCCCAATTACTCCCGGACGCGCCTTTTTCCATATAAACTTAATTAAATAAATTACTAAAAAGATTATATCAAAAAAAGACGAGGTTGGGGAATTTTACCCCTCTCTAGTGGGACAGAAAATCGTATACGAATTTAGCTCCGACTATTAAAATTGCTATTAGAACTATCTTTTTGAACTTTTTTTGAGCAACTTTTTTAATTATCTGTTTCCCCGTAAATGATCCTGCAAGCGCAATTACAAGCAGGAATGGAATGTATGCATAAAATTCTCCGTTCAAAAATCCCTGTGTAAAATATACCGGAATTCTTGTAAAGTCAACTGCCAATGCTATTGCGGCGGCTGTAGCAATATATCTTTCTTTCGGCAATCCGAAAGCTGTTAAAAACGCTCCTCTTATTGCTCCGCCTGTTCCAATAAGGCCAGCCAAAAAACCCGACAATCCTCCCCCAACAATAGAATTAAAAACTGATGATTTAACTCTTACATTTTCTCTCCACAAAAATATGACTGCATAAATTGCAAGAAAAACTCCAAGAATGCCTTTCAATAAATCTTGAGGGATATAGTTAACTAATAATGCGCCTAGAAAAGTAAGGACTACGCTGGGAATTCCAAAAATTAAGAGCGTGCGTTTATCTAATCCATGTCTAAAAAAACTGATTCTGCCGATATTGCCAAAAATATGGAATATCGCAACAAGAACCAATGCTGTTTTGAAATCAAAAAATAACAAAGCCAAAGGTAAAAAAACAGTCGAAGAACCAAATCCGGCAATAGTTCCAATAATTTCCGATATTAAAGCTGATATAAAAAATAAAAGTACCACTTATCTATTCTATCAAATTCAAATGTTGGTTTAGGGAATTTTACCCCCTATTGCTTTTGGGAATAATTCTTGATTACAATAATCTTATGGCAAGAAAAAAGCAAAAAAGACCCCGATTGAAATGGATTATTGTATTGGGAATAGTGTTGATATTTTTTGTAGGATTTGGTGTGTTAAATAATAGCACTCCCCAGCCGCAGCAATCATTAGTAAATTATTCTACATATCAAGACCCAACGTATGGCTTCAGCATTCAATATCCGCAGGCGTGGAAGATCCGTAATGACACGCAGGTTTTTGAAAATGGAGATGCAATTGCTTTTGGAATATCCGGGCCTACTCAAAAAGAAAACACTGAACTCACAGATGGAGCTCAGATTGCTATTTCAAAACCATTTAGTGTAGATAGGGATCTTGCGACATGGGTTAGAGAATATTACGGTAATAAATCTGAATTCTCACAAGATACATTAAGTGGGCACACATATCAGACAGTCTATGCATGCGGTCTGGGCTGCATGACATATTTTTACACAGAAATAAATGGAAAAGTGCGTGGAGTAGCTATGTTTGCACAAGGACCGGATAAAAACAAAGCAGCTTACGAAAATGCAGGTCTCCATATGTTAAAATCTCTTAAATTTGACAATGCCGAAAATAACGCAATTTCAAAAGAACAAGCAATTGCCAAAATTAGAGCACTACCGGAAGTAATAGATTATCTAAAAAGAGTTCCTAACGGTTTGATTGCGGTAAACGGTGAAGAAAATGATTCGTATTCAGTTCAAGCTTATGAAATTATAAACGGACACACAGCAACATTCAATTGGTACAAGGTAGACAAAATAACAGGAACTGTAGAAAAACAATTTTAAGATTATCTTGCTCCGGCGGTAAATAATGCGGCAATAACTGCTGTTGCAAAAAGAGATACCGCAATGCTAAAAATGTTTAGACCTACTGCAATATAAGATAAATATCGGGTAGTTATAAAGGGCTGCGCGCTAATCCTTTTCTTCCCCACTCTTCCCTGATATCCAAGAGGAATAACGATTTTTTTCTCCGGCATTCCAAACGATATAATAGCTAAAATAAGTCCCGGGATTGATAAAAACAAACTGAATATACCGGTCATTACCATCACAAAAGACAATATCCCAAAAATATAAGCGGCAATTAATTTATTCATGTTTTTTGAATTTTTGCTTAACTTTATTATATAGACCTAACAAATAAGATTTTTTCTTTATGATTAAGTATCCCAAAACAGCAATCGCAACTCCGGCTGCGACCAATACGCTTATATTAAATCCCAAATTCGATTGACCGGGTAAAGCCTGCTTAGACTCCTGCGCCGGAGAGGAAGAATTAAACGATATAATCGCAACGCGGGGCTTACCGTCGTCGGTTGGCTTAAGTAAAAATTTTTTGCCTGTTCCCAAATCCGCTACTTCAGCTTCACCTTTATATACGGCTACAACTGTCTGTTTTTTGTAAGGATCGTAAGAAATGCTCGCAAGGCTTTGTTTTTTTGCCACAATTGCATTAGGCGTAATAACAGTAGCTGATGCTATGGAACTACTTTCCTGCCAAAATTTTACTTGCCCTGACTCCAAATAGTAAACCGGTGTTAGTTTTGCCATATTATTTGTCGTCTAAATTCTTTAATTTAGAAATGAAATCTTGCGCTGCTTCAATTGTGTCGTCTGCAGCCATTCCGGCCACGACTACTTTTGCTCCCTTACTTATCTCCATTACACTCTTATTGTCACGGTCAAGCAAGGTAACTTTGGCATTTGAATCAAGAGCCATTTTTGTAGCATTGGATACTGCCGGCCCTCCTACGGACACTATACTATTAGCGTCTTTATCTAAAACAACTAACGGCTGCCAACTTCCGTAATAACCGGAACGGTTTAATTCTGTCTTCGACGGCACAACAGCTACCGAAGACAACCCTTCGCTTTCAACAATAGAATAAGACTGTTCGGGCATGCGCTCTTCAGGGACGTTAACAGGTAATAAATTTATAATCGGAAGCTGTGATTCATCTATCGCGAACTCCTCTTTTAAATAATCAAAATTTGAAGATATGGTGTTTCGCATATAATCCGGAGCAGATTTTATTCCATCCGGAAGTGATATAACTTGCATCTTCGAACTATCAAGTACAATTACATCGGTAAAATCAGTTTCGATGACTACGTCTTTAAGATAGTCTGGAAGTCCGAATTTCGACAGAGCGTCGCTAACACACGCGCTTTCGCTTGGTACTCTTGGCGGCGGACACTCATCGATTGTTTTTTGAGTCTTTGCTATATTTTCTAAATTCTGTTCCAGCGTCCCCGATGTTAACTCCAGCTTTTTTGTTTCAGAAGCAGCCTGTCCTTGCTTATTGGTATTCTCACAAGCTCTATAATTGGCGAGCGCCCTATCGGTGCAGTCGCTGGATTCCTTACCGCAGGCAGTTGCGCAGATTTGAGCTGCGGGATCTCCGGTTTTTTTGGGGCATGCGCCAAGGCATTCGGCAAATTTTGGCAGACAGCCGGTAATCTGCATATGCTTCCTCCAACAATCAACCCGTTCGGGTTTTGTTGAAATAGAAGGGGGTGTTGCTGTCTGCTTGCCTTTCTCTATACAAATTTTATAATTGGCCGATGCTTTCTGCATGCATGCTGTTGATGTATCGCCACATGCGCCAAGACAATCGTTGCGCGCTACAGAAGCTACCAACGAACAACCCAGAAGACACTGCGTATTGGCCTTGCCGCAAACAACATTTTCATCAACCTGCGCATTCCCGCAATCAATCCAGAAACTTGATGGCTCAGCATTGATATTGGAAGGAAAAAGTAGGAAAAATAAAGCAATGATAAGGGCAATTTTTTTCACTTTTTTCTCTTACTCCTTTTCTTCAAAAATAAAACAGTTCCGCCAATGAATGCTGCCGATACCAATCCTGCAATAGTAAGTTTTATAAGTGAAAGTTTTTGGGCAACTACCACTACTCCCGGCTTACCACCATTCGGGGAAATAAGAGCAGACTGATCACCTCCGCGAGCCGTAACCTCTACTTCACCTCTATACACCCCTGTTACTGAAAGTTTTTTGGTTTTATCGTAACTCACCCAAAAGTGCGTGCCTTTGACCCCGGCAATTGAAGTCGGCGTGCTAACCTGAAGAGTTGAGGTATACACTCCGCCTTCAACGCTTACCTCAATATCACCTGTATTCAATTTAATATCTGTGTGCGAAGCGCCTTTTATATTCTCCTCGCTGACGATAATTTCCGTAAAGGGAAGCATTTGAAATACACCTTTATCTTGAACGCTAAAGACCAATGTTGCATCCATCCCTGTAAACAAAGTTGCTCCCGGAGGGATTATATCTCCGGTTTTGACCGGAATCCATTCATCGGAACCGGACAGTTTATAATCCGCGTCACCCTTGATATAGTCTACTCTTGCCCTAAGAGATGACTCCTCCGGTTCGGTTTTGGACGGTTCAAACGTTTTTTCCCAGTCCTCCCGGGCTTTTTTGATAATTTCCTCGGTCATCTGCGGAGTTCTTCCATAAAGTTTAAGGTCGAGCTCTTCTCTTTCTATTTTCTCCAACACGGCCACATCTGTTACCAGATTATTTTCCATAATCCAGGCTGTAATATCCCGAGATGTTTGTTTCTCTTCCTTTTTTGGAGTTTCTTTATTTGCCTGAGCTTCCTTTGAGTTTTCCTTAGATTTTCGTGCGTCCTGACAGGCTCTAAAATTTGCCAAAGCCTGTTCGTTACAAGCCCGTCCCTTTCCGTCACAATCGTTTGCTTTTGTGCATTTACTATAAACTTCTCCGGAGTTGA
>CAZYIC010000018.1:4341-20680 GCA_964646925.1 uncultured Gammaproteobacteria bacterium | reverse complement strand
GCGGAGGAGACAGGATTCGAACCTGCGTGAGCCTTACGGCTCAGGGATTTAGCAAACCCCCGCAATTGACCAGGCTATGCGACTCCTCCAGGGCTTAATTATACCATCATTGTTTAATCTTGACTAATGCACTCATCTGATATACCATTTGTTTATGACTGCTCAAAATCAGGACGAATCACCGCAAATGCGGGATCCCGCTGAGGCGGGAGGAAAAATGTTGCCTAAAGAACCCTTGGATCTGCCTTCTCCAAAGGAGAATTCTTCACCTTCAGCGGAAATTCAAACTCAACCACACCCGCATGAAATCAAAACAATTTTGGAATGGTCAGCCCCCGGAAGACCTTTCAGAAAAAGAGGCAGACAATATTACCTAACCAGCATTTTAATTATGACTCTTGTTGAAATTATTTTGTTCCTTTTTTCCCAATATCTTCTGATGCTTGTGGTGTTGTCTTTTGTTTTTGTAGCCTTTACGCTGGCAAGCGTTAAGCCGTCTGATTTTCGTTATAGAATAAGCAGTGAAGGAATAACTATTGAAGATCATTTCTTTCTCTGGCAGGAATTATATGATTTTTATTTTAAAAAAAGAGAAGGGATAGATGTGGCGCATATCCGAACTCATTCTTTCATACCGGGAGAATTAACACTCACGCTTGGAAATATGGATCGCGAACACTTAAAATCCGCTCTTCTTCCCTATCTTCCTTTTAGGGAATTTGTAAAACCGACATTTATGGATAAGTCCGCAGACTGGCTAACAAAAAATTTCCCTCTGGAGAAAGAAGTTAATTAAGCCGAACATCGACTGTTACGCTTTTAACTCCTGATTTATTCTTTCACTTATAAACATCTTCATCAAAGACTGATAAGGAACATCCTTTTTGTTCGCGATCTCTTTAATGCGAGCTAACAAATAAGACGGCAACCTGAGTGAGATTGATTCAGTCGAGGGTTTGAGATTGGACAAATCAAGTTCTACCCGCTTAAAATTAGCCATATAATCGGTAAAATCATGAGTCGCCCAGAATTCTCTTTCCTCGTCTTCATTTTTAAAGTGTGGAATTAAGTTTAGTTTTTTATTTTTTTTCATATAGCCTCCTTTCCTTTTTGCTTTGATCTCTGGCCGAAATAATCCTAATTTTTTGATTTCTAATCGTAAAGCTTAAATATAATTTTCTATTTCTATCATTAGCTCCCAAAGCTGTAAACCTTTTTTCTTTTTGAGAATGTTTTATATTCTCAAAGATTTTTATGTACCTATCAAAAAATATTTCTTCCGCTTCCTGATGGGAAACATTGTGTTTTTTAAGATTCTTATCAATGTTTCCCTTATCCCACTCAAAAGCAACAACTTTAGGCAAAACCCTAATCACAATAGTAAGTATATTATGGAAATATACAAATGTCAAGAAGAAAAAAATTTGCTTCAGGATAATTTATAAAGTAAAATATAAACAAAGCGCCCATAGTTTAACGGATCCCGTAGAACGGGACAGGTAGAGAGCGGGTTGCTTGGCGCGTTAAGTCCTTGTAGCTTAATTGGATAAAGCATCAGATTGCGGATCTGACGACTGGGAGTTCAAGTCTCCCCGAGGACACAGATGCCTTGGAGGGTTAGCTAAGCGGTTCAAAGCGACGGTTTCGAAAACCGTTCTCCCGTAAGGGAGGCACAGGTTCGAATCCTGTACCCTCCGCCTTTGCCTCGCCGAAGTTCTGCTTTGCAGAACGGAGGCGGGATTCGGCTCGACTTCGGCGGACGCAGTCCGCAAGAGCGAAAGCGGAATGTCTCTGTAGCTTAATGGATAGAGCATTGGGTTCCGAACTCAAAGGCTGGAGGTTCGACCCCTCCCAGAGACACAAAAGAAAATTTTATTATGAGATTTCAGTTTTCAGCAGGCGGAATTGTTTACAAAAAAGAGCAGGACAAAATTTTTGTCTTGCTTTCACAGCATTCTCAACATCATGGCTGGGTTTTCCCAAAAGGCTTAATTGGAGATCACGTTGAAGGAGAAGATAAGGAAACAACAGCATTAAGAGAAGTGGAGGAAGAAACAGGAGCTAAGGGAAAAATTATCAAAGCCCTGACTCCGGTTACTTATTGGTTCAAGTTGGAAGGAGAATTAATTAAAAAAACAGTTTATTATTTTCTGATGGAATTTGTTGGCGGAGATACATCAAAACATGATCATGAAATGGAAGCGGTTGAATGGCTGCCAAAAGATGAGGTTGAAAAAAGGTTAACCTATAAATCAGACAAACAAGCTTGGCAGGAAGCCCTAAAAATTTTAAATTTTTAAATTTTAAATTTGAAATTGGTTTTGGTGGGGTGGCTGAGTGGTCGAAAGCGCACGATTGGAAATCGTGTGTGGTCGAAAGATTACCATGGGTTCGAATCCCATCCCCACCGCTTGACATAAAACGCAAAATAAGACAAACTATATTTAGCATGCTGCCTAATTTTCAATTTTTAATTTATAATTTTAAATCAAAACTAAATTTAAAATTTTTGAACCTTAAAAATTCATTTCAAATTTCAAATTTTAAATTTCAAATTATTCTCGCACTTTCTTTCTTTCTATTTTCCACCCTCTATTTTCTATCTTCCGCTGCTTTTGCAAACGCTGCCTCTCAATCAAGTAATTATCCTGCCCCCAATACCAGCCCTGATGTCCCCAACAATCTTCATAACTGGACACAGACTGTAATGATTGAGGTGATGAGTTCTCTCACCTGTCAACTTGCAGGAATAGATCCTACCAATCCAAAACAATCGTGTCTTGGAGTTGATCCAATAACTAATAAAATAGGATTTTTGGAGCGAAGCCCCGCACCGAATGGTGCTGGGGGGGCAATTGGCTTTATGGGTAATATGATTTCAACTCTTTACACCCCTCCTCTTCACACGTCTGATTATTTTAAAGATCTTGCTTCGAATTTCGGCATCAGCAAGAAAACTTACGCGCAAAATACCGGAGGCACAGGATTTCAGGGACTCTCTCCGCTTATCGGCATTTGGTCTGCTTTCCGGAATATTGTTTATCTTTTCTTAGTCATAATTTTTGTGGTTATCGGCCTGGCAATTATGCTTCGGATAAAAATTGATCCGAGAACCGTGATGAGCATTCAAAACCAGATTCCCAAAATAATAATTGGCATTCTGGTTGTTACTTTCTCTTTCGCCATCGCAGGATTTCTAATTGATTTAATGTGGGTATTTATTTATTTAATATTCGGCATCTTCAGCGGAATCCCGGGCGTTAATCTGGATAATCTTAATCCGTCCAACATCCAAGGACAAAATGCATTAAGAGTAGCAAGCCACATTAAAGAGGGCGGAATTTTTGGAATAGCAAGTAATGTAGCTTCTTCCGTACAAGACCTCATACTTAACCTTTTGGGAATTGGCACCGCAGATGGAATTAAGCGGGGACTTTTGGCCATTTTTACTGTTGGTATTTCAGAACTACCCTATATCATACCCTTTCTCATAATAGTTATTACTCTTCTTATTGCCCTTATTCGGCTTTGGTTTACGCTTATTATGGCTTATGTGCATATCTTGCTTGATGTTGTTTTGGCTCCGTTTTGGATAATTGGCGGAATTGTCCCGGGAAGCCCGATTAGTCTGAGCGGATGGATCCGCGACTTGGTTGCCAATCTTGCCGCATTTCCTGTAGTAATTGCCATGTTTATGCTGGGGAAAGTTTTTATGGAGGCTTTTGGCTGTGATCCAAAGATTCAAGCCTGCAAAGACAGCCTGTCGCATAATTTTGTCCCGCCTCTGATAGGAAATCCCGGAGATCCAAACGCAATTGGATCTTTAATCGGTCTTGGGATTATTTTAATGACCCCAAATGTGGTAACTATGCTCAAAACCGCTCTCAAGACCCCGAAATTTGAAGGCGCCGGAGGCCTCGGCAAAGCGCTTGCTCCAGGGTTGGGTACTCCTGGAAGAGTTGTTGGTGGAGGAATAAACTATGCTTTCGGAGTTCATTATGAGCCCGTTCCAGGAGGAGCGCCTGGAGCAGTGCAGATGGTTTCAAAACCAGGACCTATTGGCAGAATACTTCGCGCTACGGGTATTGCCCGGTAGCTCTTATTTTACCTTCATCTCCTCTTTTCCAATTTGATATGCTTCAGCAAAAGCAGATAAAATAAGAAAAAGCAAAAGGCCAAGCGATCTTCGCTTAACTGAATCCCATGCGGTAACTTCCACAATTTCTTCCAATTTATCTTTGACCTTATTTGCTTCTTTTAATCTCTCTTTTCTTGTGCTTATCCTCTTTTCTTCAGACCAACCAGCTTCTTCTTTCAAATTAGGATTATCTGCAGCCGCAGTCAAATAGTTGTCGAGCTGATCCACTTCCCTTCTCAATTGATCTCTGCTCATCGGATTTACTCCTGGACCATAAATCTTCTCAAATTCAGATATTGCTTGTCTAAATGGACCCTTTTGCACACCAAGAACATCCCAAAGAAGCGAAGTCTTTGCTAAGTTAAGCGTTGTTCCCGCAGTAAATCTTACTGACTTAGCACGCTGACCCAATCCGTTATAAACAGTGTTGTCAGCAAATTCCATTGATAGCTTTATTTTCTCCTGCGGGTTATGTGATTGTAGCAGTTTTAATAGTATTTCTCCTCCTTTTACTGCTTGAGCAGTATCCTTCATCATCCTAACCAACATGTCTCCGCTTGACTCGATACCCATAACTTCAGACAAACGAACCATGCCGGAATCTTGCTGAGGATTCTCCAATTCTCCCAAAAGCGCATCGTCAATCAAAAGGGTTCTTTCGTAAATATCAAAAAATCGATCATCCTCAATTAATGCATCAATTACGCTCCTCTCTGTACCTATATATTTGTCTGTTATTTTTGCTTTTTCTATAAATGCTCTCATATTTGTATATATTCCCTGAAGTCTTCCGCCTGCTCCAGCGCCCAATGCTTGATCAACGTCAGCTAAGTCTTGCTGTGATAAATTCCATGTATTCAACTGTCTTCCTTCACTTAAAGCTTTATTTCGCAAAAGGTTTATTATCGGACCGTACGTTTTTTCGAATTTGTCATAATTTATCGAATATTCCGATCTACCTAACGCTAAAGGATCTCTTTCTCTAAAAAGACGGATTATTTCCTCCGGCCTATATTGCCCTATCTTTGTCCATATCTTTTCCCTATATTTCGATTCACTCATTCCAACCTTTTTGCCTAAGTCTTTTGCAATATTTAATCGGAAAAACAACCCCATATTTTCAGAGTCTTCTGCATTAGCTACTTCTCCCTTTCCTGCCTTATAAACATAAAGATTATCAAGCTGCTCTATAATCGCCTCTATTCTCCAACCGGAAGAAAAAACATCAGGAATTTTAAACAAGTCTCGAACAAGACGTGTTCCAACCTCTTCCAGATCTTTCTCGCTCATCTTTTTCGGATCATATCCTTTAGCTGCTTTTTTATTAAAGTGGTCAAAAGCCATATCGAGCTTAATTTGACGTAAAAACTCCTCATCTCTTGCGGTAATCTCTTGAAATTTTTTCCATTCTAATGCTTCAAGATTATAAATCTTGAACACGCTGTATGGCTCCGAACGGTAAGAACGAGAGCCTGGCAAGAATTGCCCGCGAGACATATGCACTCCCAACCTTTGAGTGCTTACAAAAAGATCAAATGAAGCTCTAACCGCACGGGTAATTTCTGCACGAGTAATTGCTTCACGGGTTTCCTTTTCGGCATCTTTCCCTGTATCTTGAAGTTTTTTATACGACTTGCCGAAAAGCCCTCTACCCATTCTTGCTTTTGCAAGTTCCCTTTCGGCACCTGGAACATTGTGGTTAGTCTCTAGATGAAAAACAGCATATGGACCTACCTTTCCCGCAACAGCAAGACTAAACTGTTCCTCTATCAAATCGTCTTGAACTCTTCGTATCATTGTTGGAGTAATATGCCCCCTCTCAGCCTTAACTCTCATGCCCTCAAGTTTCACAGCAATTCTACTAAACATTACTCCTACCTGACCATTATCTAAATTAAAACCATTCAGCATTCTGTGAGCTGTCAGCCCTGCGGCTTGCCCAACAATCTGGTCCATCTCTCGGACTGCAAATGCGCTATTCATAACAAGAAGTCTTTCTCTGGTCTGAAAAATTTCCTCAAGCCTTCGAATTTCTTCGGTATCCAACTGCTTATACCTAATAGCGTCATTGAATGCGCTCTCTGTTGCCTGAAGAAGAGGATGCCGCGATGCGTCTTGACCTTTAGTTGCTTCGTATAAGATATTCATTTTTTGGTTTACCCACGCTTCAACGCCATCCTCATCCAAAACTTCTTTATCTGTTTCGGTAAGAGCAAAAAACATTCCTTCTTCCCCGCCAGAAACTCTCGGAGAATAATCTAAAGTATAATTTGCATTTAGGAGATTTAGAAGTGTCTGTCCCTGCGCCCTATCAGTTCCGCTGGCAGGATTATCCAGTAGTTCCTGTACTCTCCTTATCTGATTTATTAATATATTCTGATTTACCTTACTCCCAGGTCCACCCGCCCTTGTCAATGCATCCATATATGTATCAACAATACCCTGTAGTGTAACGTCGGTAAATAAGGTTCTATCTATCGAATCTCCGGCTAAACCTGCTTCCATCAAAATACGCCTCTCTTCTTCATTAAACCCTGCCTCCTTAAGGATTTTTGCTTTTCTCAGAAGCTGACTTTCTGTGTAATTGTAAATTCCTGCCGCGCCACTATCTTTACCAACTTCTCCTTTCCCTTGAATATGAGCTTTTAAGAGAGCTTCTCTTTCTCTTTCCGTCAAATCTCGTTTCAATAATTTAGTCGCACTATTTACGCGTTCTTGATCTCCAAGAGAAGCATTTTTCACAGCTTCTTTTGCTTTTTCCAGAGAGGAATCGTCTTGTTGTTCTATGTCTTCAACAACTCTTCTTACGTCAACAGGCAAATTCCCATTTTTTTTTAAAGCCCTTATATCTGCCGCTCGCTGATTTTCGGGAGAAAGTGGTTGTTTTCGCACAGGAGTTTTTTCAGTGTGTTCGGGATTTGTTGGTTGTGAATTTTGAGGTGTCATATCGGGTTTTCCTTCCATAAAAATATCTCCACCCCTAGAATACGGGGTTTGAGGTAGATTTGTCAATCCTTCGGCCCCGCTCAGGACAAGATTCCTCTTTATTTCTTTCATACATTGGGAACGAAAAAACACAACATTTACATTACAAAGTGTACGTTCCACGTTCCTGGCCCGCAGTTTACACTTTAATGAAGCCTAAATCTTGACTTTTGCTGGGCAAAAACCTGACTTATGGCGGACGGCTGAGCAGGTATCTTACTGCTGGATAAAATCAGAGAAGTTTTCTGTAGTAATAAGCTGTACTCTTGTATCATATTGTTTTGCAAAAGAGACTGCGCCCCGGCTGATGCGGTTAGATGAATATTTAAACTCATAAGCTGCAATTTTTTGACTTGGAAGATTTTCTATATAGTCTACTTCCGCACCTCCGTAACTTCTCCAAAAATATAAAGAAACAGTTTTCTGTGTATTTGCAAACATCTTCATACGCTCTATAAAAAGAAAGTTTTCCCATAAAAAACCTATATCTTTACGGATTGCAACTGGATTAAAATCACCAATAAGAGCATTTCGTATTCCAAGGTCGGCAAAATATACCTTATAGTTTCTGCCTATTTCGCGTCTTGAGTTTTTAGAGAATGGACGTATACGAACTACCACAAACGCTTTTTCAAGAATATCTAAATAGGATATGACTGTTTTTCTATCGATTTTAAGCCGCGTCGCCAACTCATTCTCGTTTACCTCAGATCCTATTTGATAAGCAAGAGCTTTTGCAAGATCTTTTACCGCTTGGGAATTTCTAATTCGTTGGAATGACAATATATCTCGGAAAAGATAGCTTTCTATGATTTTTTCAAGCAAAAGTTCTTTGTTCCCAGAACGATTTTGCAGGTAAATCTCGGGGTAAAATCCATACAAGAGGGTTTGCGGCAGAAGAGATTGAGAATATTCCCTTTGTAAAACTTTATTTTGGGAATTCGCTTGATAAGACAAGATTTCGCTGAAAGAAAGCGGAAAAAGAGTAAAATCAATATACCTTCCGGTTAGGGCATCGCTCATTTTATTTTTCAACTCAAAACTAGATGAACCCGTAACAATAATCGTATGTTTTGGAAAATTATCATAAAGTATTTTGAGAGTCAGCCCTGGGTTTTCAAGCCTCTGTGCTTCGTCTATTATAAGAGCTTGGGTGTTTTCCATGAGCTTTTCAAGTAAAACTTTGGACGTGGTATTTACAACATTTTTCTCCTCATCGTTATCGCAGTTAAGATAAAGAGTTTTTTTACCCGATTCTTCTAATTGCTGTTGTATTCTTTTTACAAGAGTTGTTTTACCTACTTGCCGCGCTCCAAGAATAAGAATAATTTTTTTTAACTCCAGGCTCTTTAGGATAGCTTTTTCTACCAATCTTGGGATCATATTCCTATTATTAGCACCAATTTTAGGATTTGTCAATAGGAATGTGCCCGTAAAATTGAAAATCCTTAAAATAAGCATAATTTACGGAATCAGACTCCATAAATTCCACCTCTTGACAATTTTGTCTATTTTGTATGTTATGTACAGCATATGCATATAGTTAATGTTTCTGCCAGCGAATTAAAAAATAATGTGTCAAATATCTTAAACGACGTATATTTTAATAAAAAAACTGCTGTTATCAAAAGGTATGGCGAGATAATTGCAAAGATTGTTCCGATTGACAAAGAAAATAAAGGCATACGGTCTATTTTGGATAAATATTTAGGATCTTTACCTGATTTTCCCGATGTTTCAAAAAAAAAGAAGGTTTAAATAATAAATCCCGCGCAACGTGGCCTGAAAGGTCTTACGTTGTTGCAAAATATTCAAAATTAGCTTACGATGAATGTGTGAGAAAATTTGTTTCCGCAATTATTTTTTTACTCCTGTTTGCTCTAATATCTCTCTTAAATCCCCTTCCTTCCTATGCCGTAGAATTTGATGTATTCATCAAACCTATTCCCATTTATGCAAACAGTGAGAAAGATTTAACTTTCACTATTGACTCCGATGCTCTCCGTACATTTTCAGATAGGACAACTTACACTCTTGAATTACGAAGGGAAAACTACCGTTACGCATTGACTACCGCAAGAAAGGAACTGCTTGTTGCTAATGAAGGCAAATCTCTTGAGGGCAGTATTACCTTACGAGGAGAACTCGCGAAAAAAGGAGAGTGGACTTACACGCTATGGGATTCAAAACCTAGAACTGATTATAACAAGGGGATTCGCCTTCTCCAGGGAACTTATTATGTCTATCCTCCACAACAGGGAAATTTTGGAACTCCTCAACTTCAAGTGCAATCCCCTGTTCAGCAATTCACTAAAATGCCCCTAGTTATTACCAACGTATTGCCTGATGAAACTTATACAATATTTTTTGGTGATCAAAAAAGCACCATCTACATAGGAAAACTTCAAGATGCGGATGGGGCAAGTGTTGTAAATAATAATCCGTATACTGTAAATGTCCCCATAGATGTTGGATCTGCTCAAAACAACACAAAGGTAATTTGCCTAAGGCAAGGTCGGCCATTTGTCATATTCGGATTGAATTGCGATTATTCCAGCCAACCTTTTGACGTAATACCTATTCCACCTGCCGTATCGCCCACTACTTTAACTAGCGGACAAGCGGGCATACCTAACCCATCTATCCCTCCAGAAGAGGCAATTTTCAACATTCTTCCTCCCTGCGCTAAGGGATATCTTATAGACGATAAATGTACGGGGGTAGATACCGGACTTGGAATAGTAATCAGCACTGAGCCGCAAGCATTTGTCAGGTCGATTTTTAGTCTGGTTTTGGGAATTGCCGGAGGAATTGCTTTAGTTTTAATTATTGTCTCAGGATACAGATTTATGACCTCCCAGGGGAATCCGGAATCGGTCAAAGCCGCAACCGAACAGCTGACTTCGGCAATTATCGGATTGTTGTTTATTGTCTTTTCTTTTGTTATCCTACAGGCTATAGGAGTTAATATTTTGAGCATCCCGGGATTCCAACCGTAAGGCTGGATAATTTTCAATTTGAAATTTAAAATTTAAAATCAAATGTTAATAACTAAAATTCAAAATAATAAATACGATTTAGAGGAAAGAACGACTTTATTTTCGGAGGCAATCATAGAGCTTTGCAAAAAAACGCCGAAAACAATAATCACAATTCCAATTATTGGTCAACTAATAAGAGCTGGAACCAGCATCGGCGCCAACTATTGTGAAGCAAATGGAGCGTCAAGCAAAAAAGATTTTAAAAATAAAATATTTATCTGCAAGAAGGAATCAAAAGAAACCAAATATTGGTTGCGACTACTAGCAAATGCTGTAGAAGAATTAAAAGAAGAATGTAAGAAGTTATGGCAGGAAGCTCAAGAATTTACCTTAATATTCTCTAAAATTGCAATTAATACTAACTAGTTTTTGCTTTTTTAATTTTTTTATCTTAAAATTCATTTTAAATTTAAAATTGAAAATTTCAAATTAATGAAGTATCTAACATTATCAATACCAGGTTTTCCAAATATAGATACCGGAGCAACGCCCTTGCCCCAAGGAGTGCCTATTGGGGGGCTTTTTGATAAAGGAATCAATATTCTAGGCGTTTTTATTAATCTAATTCTCGTTATAGCTATCCTTTTTAGCGTATTCACAATAGCTCATGGAGCAATTAATATAATCACCTCAACCGGAGACAAGCAAAAAGTTCAGGCCGGACGCAACAGAATATATTATGCGCTTATCGGATTGATTCTTATTTTTATTTCTTTTTTCTTTATCAATGTCGTCAGCAGTTTTGTCGGAATCCCTCTCCTGTCCATCTTAAAATGAATATCGCAATTCTCGGAGGAAGTTTTGATCCTCCTCACAAAGGCCACACAACTATTGCCCATCGATTATTAAAGCTATATCATTTTGACCAAGTCTGGCTTATGCCCTGCTACCAGCATCCTTTTAACAAAAACTTGTCCATGCCGGACAAAAGACTTGAAATGACAAAATATTTAGAAAACGGTAAAGTTAAAGTTTCCGATTTGGAAATAAGAAAAAAAACGATTAGCTTTTCTATTGATACTCTAAATCTTCTGACATCCCGATATCCCAATGATCTTTTTTCCTGGGTTATTGGAACCGACCAGGTACATGATTTTACGAAATGGAAGAACTGGCAGGAAATTATAAATAAATTCAGACTCATTGTTATTCCCCGAACCGGTTTTAGGGAAGCGGAAAAAGAACTTAAAAATATTGCAAAGCAAGTTGATGTCCCGAAAAATATTGCTTTAATTGATAGAAAAACTTTTCCGCCGATATACATCTCATCAACGCTTACACGCAAAAAAGTAAAAGAGAAAAAATCTATTTCAAATATGACGCCAAAAAAAGTGGAAAAGTATATAATGGAAAACAAACTATACGCGTAGATAATTTTCAATTTGAAATTTAAAATTTGAAATGAATATCAAATGTTTTAATTTTTAGAATTTAATTATTGAGAATTCAATGAAGATTAAAAATTGAAAATTTAAAATTATGAGTGACTTACTTAAAATAAACCCAGCTGCGGAAGAAAACAAAATCATTTCTTTTGTTAAAAATGTTTTGCAAAAACAAGGGTTTGAAAATGTTGTAATTGGGTTATCCGGAGGCATAGATTCTGCGGTAAATCTTTTTCTTCTTGCAAAATCTATTCCGCCACAAAATATTTTCATTGCCCATCTTTATTATTTTAAATCCCAAATAAATTTTCTTCAACCCTTAATCAAAAAAGTAAATATTCCGCGAGAAAATATTTACAATATCTCCATAAAAGACCCTGTTGATGCTTTTAGAAATCTCTTGCACCTGGAAAGTGAAAAGACAAACACCTTCCAGGCGAATCAATTGCGCATTGGAAATATCATGGCAAGGGCTAGAATGGTAATTCTTTATGATTTGGCGAAAAAACACCAAGCGCTTGTCTGTGGAACAGAGAATAAGTCAGAATTTCGCCTGGGATACTTTACAAGATTCGGTGACGAAGCCTCTGACTTTGAACCCATTCAGCATCTTTATAAAACTCAAGTTTATCAACTAGCGAAGTATTTGAATATTCCCAAAAATATAATTTTGCAGGTGCCAACCGCAGGCTTATGGGAGGGTCAAACCGATGAAGGAGAATTCGGATTTTCCTACAAAGAAGCCGATATTGTTTTGTATTTATACTTTGACAAAGGAAAAGCAATTTCCCAAATAATCACAAAGGGTTTTCCAAATGCTCAGAAAATTATAGACAGGGCAAAAGCAAATTCATTCAAACATCATCTTCCATACAGAATTAAATGATTAAAAATTTTTTTGGGGCTTGACTTTTGCAAGAATCATGCATATTATAAAATTAATGAGAAAATCGGTCTTATCCATCCTTTCTGCATTTGCTTATATTTTCCTTGCTCCTCTTGCCTATGCCCAGGGGGCCACTACCAACATAGGAGACGTGTGCGCCGGAGTAGGCGTCTTTAAACCTATTTGTGAATTGGGAAAAGGAGGAAATGTCGGATCTGTTTTGGGAGCTTTTGCTGCTTTATTTTTTGTGGTCGCAGCTGTAATTGCGGTTTTGTATCTAATTTACGGAGGAGTTAAATGGATTACCTCCGGAGGCGACAAAACAGAGGTTGAAAATGCCAGAAAACATATTATTGCCGCAATTACAGGGTTAATTGTGGTTTTCCTGGCATTTTTCCTAATTAATTTCGTGCTTGGGTTCCTTATTAAGGACTTTAGCATAAACAATATTACAATCCCAAATCTTACTGGTCCAACTTCAACTCCAACTCTAACTCCAAAACCATAGTAGAATATAATTTCCATACCGGGGAACTTGTCTTTTTACTTTTTCTCTGCTAGTCTTTAATTATGCCAACACCAACACCCCAATGGGAATGGGGCACAATTGCTAAAGACTGTGTTCAGAATGGCGTTGCTACCCTTAATTGCCTTCCTGCGGTTTTTTCCAATCTTGTTAATGCGCTTTTGCTGTTTGTCGGACTCATAGCTTTGGTGATTTTTATTATCGGAGGGTTTAAATTTATGAATTCCGAAGGAGACCCGAAAAAACTTCAGGGCGCAAGATCAACTTTTCTTTTTGGCATAATCGGGCTTACCATTGTTCTTCTCTCATTTCTTTTAATAAATCTGATATCCTTTATTACCGGGGTTAAATGCATTGAATTCGGCCAATTCAGCTTCATCTGTAAGTAGCATGATTCTTGATTCATAATTCACTACTCAATTCCTTCTTAATATTCTTATTGCCCCCAAAATAAGCAAATCTACAATAATTGGGACAAATAAAAAGAACGTTGATTTTTTGATAATCTCAATCAATTCTCTTGTCGGCAGGTTTTTAATAAAATCAAGCGGCAAGCGAAAACCCAAAATATAAGACGTGGCAAAAATTATAAGAAGCGTAATTGTAATCTCAAGTGTTCCCTCCAGATCACGCTTACTCGAAAACATAGTATTTGAAACAGCAAACAAAAAATAAAACAACAAAAACCCAATAGGAATTCCAAGCAGTCTATTCGGTTCAATGATTTGAACTATTGGATTATTGTCCATGATAAAATATATTACTCCCACAATTATGCCAATGCCGGCAAAAACAGGAGCAAAACCGATTATGCTTCTTCTGATAGGGTCTGTTTTCCCTATTTCAACGCTTCCAAGCTTAATTCCGTTGCCGCTTTTTTTGGGAATAAATTCCATGTTTCCCACAGGAACGAATAAGATTACCGCCATAAGAAGATGCGACAATTCATGAACAATAACCCCGGGCAAAAAAAGAAAAGATAAAAAATTTATTGACAGAAATCGGGAAAGAGTTTTGGTTATTTTCCTTGAAAGCAAGAAAAGCATTGCTACTTCTAAAAAAAACAGAATAAAATAAATCATATAGATATACTAGCACTTTTCACGAAAGAGCCTAAGAACCGCTTTATTTGACATATTTTGATAATCTTGCAATCGTATTTTTCACGAGATACGATAATAACTACATAGCTATATTGTATTATGGAAAATCATCCTATCCCGCAAGACGTAACAGGATTCCAGTTCAAGCTTATCGGCAATATGACCATAAAACAATTTGTTTATCTTGCAACCGGAATTATCCTTGCCTGGGTTATTTTCCAGCTGCCGATTATGCTTTTGATAAAAGTTCCGCTTTCCTCTTTTTTTGCGCTTTTGGGAGTGGGACTTGCATTTCTTCCTGTTGGCGGACGTCCCATGGATGTAATGATAGGGAATTTTATCAAGGCGCTATTTAGGCCAACCCAATTTGTTTATGAGAAATCCGGAACTCCGCTTTATTTTTCAGGCAAAATATCCGCAATTAAGCATCTTAACGAAAATTCCGCTTTGCAGAAGCCTTCCCCCGCGCCTGTCAATACTACTATTGTCCATTCTTCTACGCCCAAAGCTATTTCAAATGACAGCCAGCAGAAACCCGCTTTGCCTTTGCAGAAACCAACAGGTGTTCGGGAAAAACCACAGGAAATTAAAGATCAGAAAGAAGATTCTCTTAAATTCACGCGAGTAACAGGCGGAGCCGGCGGAATACCAAGCATCCCTGACTCTCCAAGCATCATATCAGGAGTTGCGAAAGGCCCAAGAGGCAATGTTTTGCCCAATATCCTAATTGAAGTTAAAGATAAAGAAGGAAATCCTGTTAGAGCATTTAAAACAAATGAGCTTGGCAGATTTGCGTCCGCCACTCCCCTGGCTAACGGCAATTACATTATTGAATTCGAAGACCCAAAAGGAGTAAATAAATTTGAAACAAAAACAATTACCGTTACGGGGCAAATAGTGCCGCCGATTGAAGCAATATCCATAGATCCAAGAGAAGAGCTTAGGAGATCTCTTTTCTTTCCCGACACTTCGGGGATTAAATAATTAATGAAAAAATCTGCTCAAAAAACAAAAGCTACAACTCAAAAATTCATAGAGATTCTGGATATTGCAGATAATATCGTCTTGCTTTCGAAAGGAAATGCATGCCTTATTATTGAAGTTCAGGCGATTAATTTTTCTCTTTTATCCGAAGAGGAGCAAAATATAAAAATGCTTTCTTATTCATCCCTTCTCAACTCCCTATCATTTCCTATTCAGATATTTATCCGAAGTAAGAAAATTGACATAACATCCTATTTAAAACTTCTGGATGAGGAGATTGCAAAGAGCCAAAATCAGCTTTTAAAAAATCAAATAAGGCTTTACAAAGATTTCGTGCAGGAACTGGTAAGAGTAAACACTGTCTTAGATAAAAAATTTTACATTGTAATTTCCTATTCGGGACTTGAGGGCGGATCTGCCAAAACCAAACTTATTTCCAAAGCGGAAAGCCTGCACGCTCAATTAAAACGGATGAGTTTGCCGGCAAAAACTTTAAGCACCGAGGAGATCATAAAATTACTTCACGAGATTTATAATGGGGATTTTGAAAGAATTAATGAAGCCGTACAAAACATTAAGTTCCCTGTTGTAAAAACACCCGGCTCGGCAAACCAGGAACAAGCAAATATTTAAATATGTTTTTTAAAAAAAATAAAAAACCGGTATTTCCAAATCAGGACGCAGCGTCTTTGGCAAACATGAAAAAGGGCACTGTTTCGCTAATTGATGTTCTTGCTCCATCATCCGTTGAAGTTGATTTTAATTTCATAAGAGTTGGAGAAAGATTTTACAAAACGTTTTTTCTCGTAGAGTATCCACGGTTTGTTTCTCCGGATTGGCTTTCGCCTGTAATTAATTTCGATCATTCTTTAAATATTTCCATGTTTATCTATCCGACCTCCTCCTCGGATGTGCTTTCAGATCTCCGGCGTAAAATCGCAGAAATGGAAGCAACTATTGCCTCTCAGATCGATCAGGGGCTTGTTGTTGACGCTAAGGTTCAGGCTGTTTTAGACGATGCCCAGTCTCTCATGGAGGAACTCGCCAAGGGAATGGAAAGATTTTTCCAAATGAGTCTTTATATAACCCTTTATTCGGAGAGCCTTGCGGAATTGGATCAGACAACAAGGAGACTCGAATCAACCCTATCTTCCCTTCTGATACTTCCAAAGACATCAACCCTTCAAATGGAAGAAGGATTTAAATCAACAATACCTCTTGGTGTAGACAATCTTTTCATAACCCGCAATATGGACACAACATCCCTTGCGTCAACTTTTCCTTTCACCTC
>CAZYIC010000018.1:0-4331 GCA_964646925.1 uncultured Gammaproteobacteria bacterium | reverse complement strand
CTCGGCAACTTTGACTCAGGATAAGGGAATCATGTATGGACTCAATCAGCAAAACGGCTCTTTAATTATTTTTGACAGATTTTCCCTGGAGAACGCCAATGAGGTTGTTTTCGGAAAATCCGGATCCGGAAAATCCTTCTTAATAAAACTGGAGGCGATGCGAAGCCTTATGTTCGGAACAGAAATAATAATTGTTGATCCCGAAGGAGAATACGAGACAATCACAAAAACTTTTGGAGGAGAATATGTTTCCTTCACGCCAAACTCACCGATCAAAATTAATCCTTTTGATCTTTCCGGAATTTATACGGAAGGAGAAAACGAATTGGGGCTAAAAATACTTTCCCTGCACGCTCTTTTAAAAATTGTGCTGGGAGACCTAGACGCATCCCACGATGCAATTTTGGACAGAGCCCTGGTTGAAACCTATAGGCAGAAAGGCATAACAACAGACCCTGCTACGCAAAAAAAGGAACCTCCCCTAATGGAAGATCTCTACAAAGTTTTGCTTGGAATGGAGGATACTTCCGCAAGCGAACTCGCGCTTCGCTTGGAAAAATTTATTAAAGGAAGTTTGAGCGGACTTTTTAACGAACAATCAAACTTTGACATCAAAAATCCCTTCACTGTTTTTTCCATTAAGGCGCTTGAAGATGAATTAAGGTCAATTGCAATGCACATTGTCTTGGATTTTATCTGGACAAAAGTCAGAAAAAATCTTAAGAAGCGGCTCTTGATTCTGGATGAAGCATGGTATTTAATGAAACATGAAGACTCCGCATCATTTGTATATGGAATAGCTAAAAGAGCAAGAAAATATTACCTTGCCCTAACAACCGCAACTCAAGATGTTCAGGATTTTCTGTCGGCAGATTACGGCAAAGCGGTATTGTCCAATTCCTCTATTCAAATACTTTTAAAACAAAGCCCCACGGAAATTGATGTTGTTTCCCAAATCTTCTATTTGTCCCGAGGCGAGAAGGAGCTACTACTGTCTGTTGGTGTCGGAGAAGGATTGTTTTTTGCGGGACTTAACCATGTTGTTGTCAAAATAGCTGCGTCTCCTTCCGAAGAAAAACTGGCAACATCAAACCCTCAAGAGATAAAAGAAATGCAGGAAAACCCATCTACGCATCAACCCGACCCATCTACAGCGCCTCATCAGGCGAGTCAAGATGAACTAAGCATTCCGTAACGCCTTATGGACACAACACAAGAAGAAAAACAAAGAGGCCCGGTTAGCCAAACAATAGGCTTCATTAACAACTTGATGAACGCAAGAAGATTGCTTTCCGTCCCATTTAACGGGGGATCAAGATTTGCGTTTCAGGCAATAGGACGAGGTATGGCTACCTTTTTAGTTTCCAATCCTTGGGTTTGGGGCATTTTACTGGCAATATTTGTGTTTGCTGCTGTTTTTATAATTGTTTTTTCAGGTCCCTTCGGCGGAATTCCGGAAGCTCCCACGACGGAATTAAACAATCAAATGTTTAATCCAGGTCCCGCAACAGAAGCAACGCCGGCCGCTACCCTCACGGAAGCGCCTATGCCGCCTCCTGCTGAACCCTGATAGGCATGATCAAATGCATGAAGGAAGGATCGTCCGTTTCTTTAAAAACTCCGGGGTTAAGGGGGCCTGTCATTTCAAAAGAGATTGTCTCTCCTGTTGCGTTGGACAGAAAATCCAAAAGATATCGGGCATTAAACGCAATTTCATTTTCCTCACCTGTTGTTTTGGCGTCCACCTCAATCGCGTTTTCCCCAACAGAAGGTGCGTTGGCTGAAACAACTATCTTATTCTGCTCGACAGAAAGCTTAATTATTCCTGCTGTTTGTCTGGCAAAGACAAAACAGGCTTTAATAGCTTTTTGCAGGTCGTCTCTGTCAAAAACTGTTTTTGTGGAAAACTCTGCCGGAATTATTTTCTCATAGTTCGGAAATTCCGCTTCAATAAGTCTGCCAACCAGGGTTGATTCGTTTTGGGAAAATATTATTTGATTCTTCTCTTTTGAGACATACACCCCAACATCCTCGCCCTCGATATCTTTTCCCATCTGAACAAGCTCCCTGATGATTCTTGCCGGAACAAGCATTGAAATCGGTCCTTCTGTTTTTCCTTTTTTTAGGTTTTTCAGGGCGTGTTTTTTTAAAGAAAGCCTGTATCCGTCTGTTGCAACCAGTAAAAATCCGTCTCCATCTTCTTTTATTAGCACTCCGGAAAGAGCAGGTCTTTCTTGGTCGGGGCTGGCAGCGAAAGCAACTTTTGAAAAATCTCTGCTTATTGTTTCTTTTTTTAAAACTATTATTTCCCCTCCCTTCTCCTCAAAGAGTTTTGGAAACTCTTCGCTTGGCCCTGTCTGAAAAAAGGTTTTTGTTTTCTCCCCGGTCAACGCCAGCCCACCCCCCTTTACTTCAAGAGTGATCTTATCGGCGGGAATGGTTAGGATTAGTTCGGAAAAGGTTTTTGCAGGTACCGTTACTATCCCATCCTTTTCTACTTTTGCAGAAACTTCCGCTAAAATACCTACTTCCAAATCCGTAGCGCTAATATATAGTTTTCCGTTTTTTGCTTCAATTAGGAAATTTAACAGTATTGGCAATTGGCTCCTTTGGGATATCGCATGATTTACGAACAATAATTTTTTCTGAAGATTCTCCGAAAGCAAAGAAACTCTCATTTAATTCTTACATTTATAAATTTGTAGTTGTAGTAGTGTATATGGAAAAGTGGAAAAAAGCAAGGATGTGAAGTAAGAAAAATGTGGACAACCTGTGGAAAAGAAAAAGCACAAACTGTTAATGGGCGCGCTGTTTTTTTTCTTAATAACCATTATTCGTTTTTAATAAAGACTTTATCCCCATTATTTCCTCAGAAAAAACCTTATTTAAAAGCAGTCTTTCTATTTTTAAAACCCCGTGCATGATTGTAGTGTGGTCTCTTCCTCCCAAAATGTTTCCTATTTCAACATAGCTTAAAGACAGCTCGTGTTTTAGGATGTACATTGCGACTTGCCTTGCCTTTACTATCGAAGTCTCCCTCTTGGGTCCTTTTATTAGGGTTTCTTTGATGTTGTAGAAAGAACAGACGTTTTTGATAACCTGGTCTGGCCGAAAAAAATGTTTTTCCCCTTGCGTCTCGCTATTTAGCGCAGTGTCTACAATAGCGGCGGTAACCTGTTCCCCTCTCGCTGTTGCAACAGTAATTGTTTTTAAAAGGAGTCCTTCAAGTTCTCTTGAGTCATGCGCTTTTTCCGCAATTTTTTTAGCAACCTCGATGGAAATATCAAGGTTATATTTTTTTGCTTTAATAAGGAGGATTGCGGTTCTGAGTTCAAAATCCGGGGACTCTATGTCTACGGTTAAGCCCCCCGCAAAGCGGGACGACAATCTTTTTTCCAGTTTTTTTATTTCCGAAGGCGGCCGATCCGAAGATAAAACTATCTGAGCCCCCTCATCAACGAGTATGTTAAAGGTGTGAAAAAGTTCTTCCTGCGCCCTATCTTTTCCTGCAAAAAACTGCACGTCATCCACTATTAAGAGATCAATGCTTCTAAACTTCCTTTTCATCCTTGCCGTATCGTTGTTTCTAATTGCTTCAACAACTTCATTGGTAAACTCCTCGCTTGTTATGTAGATGATTTTTTTATCAGGATCGTTTTGGTAAACCTCATTTGCAACCGCCTGCATAAGGTGTGTTTTTCCAACACCGACAGGGCCATAAATAAAAAGAGGGTTGTATGCGGTGCCTATCTTTTTGGCAACGGTTGTTGCGGAAACATAAGCCAGTTGGTTGGTCGAAGAAACAGCCAGCGTCTGAAACGTGTAGTCCGGTCTTACCCTGGGAAGATGTCCGATGGTTTTTTGTTGTTTTTTTTCAATTTGGGCAAAAAGAGGAGTGTTGACGATGTTTTTTTTTAGGTTTTGATTGATGGTTTTTGGAACAAAAACTATTTTTGTATCAATACCGGTGTGTTTGTCCACGGTCTTTTTAATTATTTTGTAGAAACGTTTTTGCAGTAGGTCAATAAGGATTGTCGAGGGAGCAGCGATCGAAGCCACTCCGTGCTCCAGGGATAGGAGACCTGTTGGTTTTAAAAGAGTTAGGAAATTTGCCTTGGACACTTCTGTTTCTATTTCTCCCAAAATCCTTTTCCATAAAGCGCCATTTTCTTCTTTCATACATTCGGCTTCACTCAGTATGTCCTGAGTTTATCGAAGGACATGTAACATGCAGTTTAACTATGTGGATAACTTCTTGTCAAGAAGTATTACTAGACCAAACCATGTCAACCCAAGCCATAGCAAAAAAATTTCTTTTTTGCTATACTATA
>CAZYIC010000017.1:0-21073 GCA_964646925.1 uncultured Gammaproteobacteria bacterium | reverse complement strand
GGGTGATTTGCACCCCCTCCTCAACAGGTTTGTGAGGAATCCCCCTGATGCGTTCACTCACAAAAATTTAACGCTCTTCGTTTCAATGCTCACAGCGAGTGACTTTCAAGTTCCTGTCTGGAAGGTGGGAAAGGCGGGAAGGCTAGATTCGTTTTTTGAAGAAAAGCTCAAGACTTATGAAAAGGGCGATAAGAAGAAGCAAGAAATATGGACTATTTAAATGAAGCATGCGGAAAATAAGATAAATTACTGTCAAAAATCCGATTAATAAAGCTCTGCGGGGACTGCGAAGGAGATAGGTGATAAAAGACAAAAGAAAAGCAAAAGATAGGATGAAGAAAACAGGTAAAATTGAGAGTTGAAAGTTGAAAATTGAAAATTTTTCTGCAGGAGAATAAAAAACGATTAGATAGGCAAGGCCGGCTAAGGACAAAAGACTAAAGACCAAAAGCCAGACAGGTCGTTTTCTGCGGTTCATACTTTAAGTTTAGCACACATTTAATATGTTACCCCTTGACAACTTTTAGCAGTCGTGATATATTATCTGCTAATATTCATTATGTTATTCTGAACGAAGTGAAGAATCTCCAATAGGACTAGATCCTTCGTTCCACTCAGGATGACATTGATAAACGACTATGCATGACTTAACTCAAAGACAGGTTGAAATACTCAAAGCTCTTATTGAAGAATATATTAATACCGCCGAACCGGTAGGTTCCGAAACTTTAGAAAAGAAATATGGACTTAGCGCTTCTCCCGCAACAATCCGAAACGAAATGGTGTCACTCACAAAATTGGGATATCTTAAGAAAAATCATACATCCGCAGGCCGCATGCCAACTCCAACAGGAATGAAATTCTATGTAAAACAGCTCATGAAAGAAAAAGATCTATCTATTACTGAGGAAACTGCAGTTAAAGAAAGTCTTTGGGATTATCGAGAGGAAGAGGATAAATTTTTGCGAAAATTAACAAAATCTTTGGCTAACAAGACTAAAGCGCTGGCAATTGCCACAACTGCGGACGGAGATGTTTATTGCGCGGGATACGCTAATATTTTGGAAATGCCGGAATTTTTTGATATTGACGTGATGAAAAGTCTGCTTTCAACTATGGATGAATTTGAAACATGCAGGAAGTTTTTCGCAGACATAGCTTCCGAAGATGTTCAAGTGCTTCTGGGTGATGAATTAGGTCCGGATATGCAAGGTCCATATGGATTTGTTTTTACTCATTACAAAACTCCAATGCAATTAACCGGAGAAATTGGAGTGTTGGGTCCTTCCAGACTTAACTATACGCAGATTGTCCCAACAGTCAGATATTTTGGAGGATTAATTGAAGAAATAGCCAAGGGATGGTAACGGAAATTTTTAATTTTCAATTTAAAATTTTCAATGAATATGGACAAAAATAGCAATAAAAAACAAAATAAAGATGAGAAAGTTGAAGAAAAAGAAATTGAGAAAGATGAAGCAGTACTTTTAAAAGAAAAAGTTGAAGAGTTGGAAAATCAGGTTAAGCGCACGTTGGCAGATTATAGAAATCTGGAAAATAGAGTGCGCAGTGAAAGAGGAGAATGGATTCTTAAGGCAAACCAACAGCTCCTCTTGAATATTTTACCTGTTTTAGATACACTAATACAAGCGAGCAAACATAGTGAAGACAAAAGCCTTGCCTTAAGCCTTCAGCAATTTTTAGATATTCTTAAAAAAGAAGGAGTTGTAAAAATTGAAACATTGGGAAAAAGTTTTGATCCGAATTTAATGGAAGGCATCAGCACTGTTGCGGGGGAGGAAGGAAAAGTTATTGAGGAAACAAGAGCGGGTTACATGTTATACGATAAAGTTTTAAGACCCGCACAGGTAAGTGTAGGACAAAGTCCGAGGTCATCCTGAACGAAGTGAAGGATCTGATGAGATTCTTCGTTTCACTCAGAATGACATTGGGAGAAAAATTATGGGAAAGATAATTGGAATTGATTTAGGCACAACGAATTCATGCGTTGCGGTAATGGAGGGAGGATCTCCCAAAGTTATTTATTCGACTGAAGGACGCAATGTTATTCCGTCGGTTGTTGATCCGATTAGTCATGTTGTGGGAGATGTTGCAAAACGACAGATTGTTCTAAAACCAAAAAAGACAATATTCTCCATAAAAAGATTGATGGGACGCAAATTCACAGATAAATCTGTGCAGTTTGACATGAAGTGGCTGCCATATACTATTAAATCAGGAAGAGATGGAATGGCGGTTGTTGAGGTTGAGGGACGAACATTTACTCCTCAGGAAATTTCCGCTCAAATTCTGCAAAAAATCAAAGCTGATGCGGAAAATTATTTGGGCGGAAAAGTCACACAAGCAGTGATTACGGTTCCCGCATATTTTGATGATTCTCAAAGACAAGCAACCAAACAAGCCGGAGAAATTGCAGGACTTGAGGTTCTCAGAATTATAAATGAACCAACAGCTGCAGCTTTGGCTTATGGACTTGATAAGAAAAATGCCCATACAATAGCAATTTATGATTTGGGCGGAGGAACTTTTGATATTTCTGTTTTGGAATTGGGGGAAGGGGTATATGAGGTTAAATCCACAAATGGAGATACTCACTTAGGCGGAGACGATTTCGATCAGTTAATTATTGATCATTTGGCGACAGAATTCAAAAAAGACAATGATGTAGATTTGCGAAAAGATTCTCAGGCGTTGCAAAGATTAAGGGAAGCTGCGGAAAAAGCAAAAATAGAATTATCCAGTTCCACCTCAGCTGAAATTAATCAGCCATTTATAACTCAAGGCAAAAACGGTCCTTTGCATTTAACAATGTCTTTAACTCGTGCAAAAATGGAGCAGATTGTTGATTCACTGGTTCAGAAAACTCTTCGGCCCGTAGAGCAGGCATTGAAAGATGCAGGGGTTAAAATATCCGATATTGACGAAGTAGTTTTGGTGGGAGGAATGACCAGAATGCCGAAGATTATAGAGGTTGTTACCAAATTTTTTGGCAAAGAACCTAACAAATCAGTTAATCCGGACGAGGTCGTTGCTGTTGGAGCGGCTGTTCAGGGAGGAGTTTTGGGCGGAGAAGTTAAGGATGTTTTGCTTTTGGATGTTACTCCGTTAACATTGGGAATTGAAACGTTAGGCAGTGTTTCAACTCCTTTAATATCTAAAAATACAACAATTCCAACTTCCAAATCCCAAGTTTTTTCAACTGCCGCAGACAATCAAACACAGGTTGAGATCAATGTTTTGCAGGGTGAAAGACCAATGGCTGCGGATAACAAGAGTTTGGGCCGCTTTATTCTTGATGGGATTCCTCCGGCGCCCCGCGGAGTTCCTCAAGTTGAGGTTACGTTCGATATTGATGCTTCGGGAATACTAAACGTGAAAGCAAAAGACAAAGCAACCGGCAAAGAGCAAAGCATTAAAATTACCGGTTCAACCGGATTATCCAAGGACGAAGTTGAGAGAATGACCAAAGAGGCAGAGATGCATGCTAAAGAAGATGCTGAGAAAAAAGAAAAGATAGAAGCTAAAAATATGGCAGATTCCCTAATCTTTACAGCAGAAAAATCTTTGAAAGACGCTGGGGATAAGGTAAATGCAGATTTGAAAAAGGAAGTAGAAGATAAGATTAAAGACTTAAAATCAATTCTGGAAACGGGAACCAAAGAAGACTTGGAAGCAAAAACCAAAGATCTTTCAGACAGTTTGCAGAAAGTCGGGCAGGCAATGTCTCAGTCCCAGAAGTCAGATGCCGGAAGTCAGACCTCGGATAGTCAAAAGGCTGGAAATAGCGAGCAAACAGGAAATAGCGAAGAGAAAAAAGAGGAAACTTCTTCCGCTAAAGATTCCGCCTCCGCCGCGTCAGACGCGGCTTCCGCGGACAAGTCCGAGGACAAGCCTGTTGAGGGAGAAGTTGTTAACTAGAGTTATTTACTTCCTAAACAGTGTTGGATTAGCTGATCTCTAGATTTGTCAAAATGTAATGCAAGAGCAGATATGGTAAAATCTGCAATTCTATAGCCCTTTCCGGATTCGGAATCAAAGAACTCGCGAAGACCGCCTTTTTCTACCAGCTCCTCGGTTTTTTCTACTAAATATTTAAGATAAGAAAGCATGCGTTCAGAAAGTCCTTGGTTGTCTTTTAGAAAGCGTTTTATTTGTCTTACAATTCCTTCTTCGGCGATAAGAAAATTTGCATTAATCCAAACCGGCCCCCTCCATAGCCTTTTTTCATCATGATGAGGGTCGTAATATTGGCTTTTTGTAGGGAGACTTGGAATAGGATAGGGGGTTTTAAACCATTCTGGATCTTCCAATTTACCCATCAAACTAATTAGCTGATGTTCGGATATATCCTCAAGAGCAAGAGGAAAAAGTCCGCTAATAGATGCAATTGGAATTTGCCTACCGCTTGCGTCAAGGTTATAAAAAAATCCGTCATTTTCATTCCACATCTTCTCAAGAATTTCCCTTTCTATTTCTCCGGCAAGATTTTCATAAGACTGACCTTCGCCTTTGCTGTCTAATTCATTGCTAATTTTTGCCATATATCTAAGACTGTTTGCATATAAGACGTTAAACATAACATCGTTTACCCAATAAACTTCTTTTTTCATTTTTTCCGGATCCCAATGACGAAATTTTGCTCTTATATTGATTCTGGCAGCGCTTAAACTATCCGCTACGGTATTGGCAGCATCCATAATCTCTTTGGGTAAAAAATTAGCTATTATTGCATGATTAGGTATTCGTATTGCTCCGTCTTTGAGTGAAGGATCAGAATCCCGGCCGGTTTCATTTGGATGAATACAGCCTATTAATTTGCTTCCGTTGCCATTTTCTCTATATTTTCTAAAATATTCATATGCTCTTTTTAATCCCGAAGCAAGGCTGGATCCGCTATCTCCATACATTTCCTGAAGAAATATTTTACCTTTTCTTTCATCGCCTTTTTTCCTAAAACTTTCATAGGTTTCCCACACCGCATAAGCCAATAAAGGAGGCTGGGTATAGCTGCTGCCAAAAGATCTGTCATTAAAAGTATAAGATTCTGCGTCCCACCATTTAATTCTTTTGTGGTAACGCATATTGGGTATGAATCCGGTATTAGGATTCATATTATTCAATAAGGTTTTAATTTCCGTTTCTGCAGTTTCAGGCTCTTCGCGTCTAGCATAAATAATAGCCGCAAAAGCAGAATCCCACAACCATTGATGGGGATAATGATCCGGGGAGGGTTGAGTGTATTTGTCAGATTTCCTGTTTCCCGTTAAAACCCTGTCTACGATTTTTCTGATCTCTGGTCCTGCCATAAAAATTAATTTATAATTTTAACTGAATGGGAGTATAATCGCAAGATTTTTGAGTCTGGACGTGATATAATTCTATCTTACATATGGCAGACGTAAAAGATTATTATCAAGCTCTTGGAGTTTCAAAAACTGCGACTCCTGATGAGATAAAAAAGGCTTACAGAAAGCTTGCTTTGCAGTATCATCCGGATCGAAATAAGGATAAAGCTGCTGAAGGCAAATTTAAAGAAGTTACAAAAGCCTACGAAGTTTTGTCAGATCCTCAGAAAAAGCAGACCTATGACCAATTCGGTCATGCAGCTTTTGAAGGCGCCTCCGCTGGAGGCTTCGGCGGCCCAGGGCAAGGCGGGCCGTTTGGTGGAGGTTTTACTCAGGGGCAGGGCCCTTTTTCCTATACCTATTCAACAGAGGGGGACGGAGGAGCAGGTTTTGATTTTGGTGGATTTACCGACCCATTTGAGATATTCGAGCAATTTTTTGGCGGGTCACCATTCGGCGCCCGCTCTCAGCGAAGACAGGTCTATTCTTTAACATTAGATTTTCTTGAAGCAGTCCATGGAGTTACGAAAAAAGTTACAATAAATGGCAAATCGCAAACAATAAAAATTCCCGCAGGAGTTGATGAGGGCTCCAGAATCCGTTTTGGAGATTATGATATTGTTGTTTCGGTTGCTTCGGACAGGAGATTTCAAAGAGAGGGTTTAGATATTATCGGAAACAAAGAAATTTCTTTTGCGCAAGCGGCATTGGGGGGAGAAGTAAATATCGAAACAATTGATGGGGATTTAAAGCTTAAAATTCCGGGAGGAACACAACCTGGTACTGCGATTAGACTGCGGGGCAAAGGTGTTCCGCATTTGCACGGTTCGGGTCGCGGAGACCATTATGTCAGAATAAAGGTTGTAGTTCCGAAACATTTAACAGGAAGACAAAAGGATCTCTTGGAGGAATTTCAAAATGAAGGTGGCAAAAAAGGCTGGTTTTAGCGTGTAATTTAAATGGACAAAACTACAATAGAGATCGTTGCAAACGTAGTAACCATATTAGGTTTTCCATTGACGATTGTCGGAGTTATTGTTGCTGTAATTCAATTACAGAAAAATAATAAATCAATAGATACGTTTGCTCAAACAATTAACCTACAGCAAAAATTTTTAGCAAACATTGATAAGTCTATTAAAATTAGAGATATAACTATTAATAATGTTACAAAAGCTCCTAAAAAAAGATATAATAGAGGTAATTAGTATGGCTCAAATCAGTAATTCTAAGGAACTTAAAATAGATGAGGGGACGATTTCGTTTTCTATTGATGCGGGCAAATTAAACTTTACTAATAACGAAGTAGTTTCTCTATTTCAGCTAAACCCTCAAAACGGATCAATATTTATTATTAAGGATGCTGATAATAAAATTAAGTTTTTTCATGTTTACTTAGGGAAAGGAAGAACAGATGTGGAACAAGATGTGTCAAAGTTAGATAAACATAAAAAGCATATATTCGTTTTTACTTGGAGCGTAACGAATAAAGAGATAGCTATTTATATAGATGGAGAATTTCAGGAAAAATCAAAAATAAATTACTAATTTTTATATTTTTGATCTAAATATGCAGAAGTTGATTCCTACAATTTATTTTTATCTTCTTTCCGCGATTGGGATGGTTTTGCTAATTATTGGTTTGTTCAATAGCGTGCATTTTATAACAGGAATTACCGCTTATGATAAATACCCATTAAGATTTGGCGCGGAATCCAGATGTGAATATATTGCTAAGCCAGTTCCAGTCGAAGAGACTCCACTTCGCTCTTCGAGCTCCGCGGGGCAAGCAAAAGAAGATTGTTTGAAATCTTTGGAAAAAGAAAGAGCGACTACTAAAGCAGATGACCTGGAAAAATCTATTTCGTTTACCACAATCGGTCTTTTAGTTTTCTCAATCCATTTTTACTTTGCCCGCCAGCAACGCAAAGCGTAGCTTTTGCGGGCAGGCCCGCCGTCGTTCTGTATAGCGGTTTGTAATTCTTATTTAAACCTTTTATACTAAATTAATGCTGCTGCCTTTGCAATTTTTGAAGTTTTGGTTTTGGAGCGCCCCATTAGAGCTACTTGGATTTTTTGGTTCTTTAAATAATGCGTTTCTTCAGCTTTTCTCTCTTCCATTACTAATTAAGACTTACTTTAAACCTTGGAAAAATGAATACAGAAAGGGATTGATCGGATTTTCAATTGGCATGGGAATGTTTGTAAAAACATTTGTTATTATTGTGGACATTATTATTTTACTTGCGCTTCTTTTGCTTGAGGCATTTTTTATAATAGGATTTCTTGCTTGGCCTTTTGCAACTTTTTTTCTTTTCGACAAGCTTCCCTTATTTACCATCTCAATTCTTTATATTCTTATTATTTTTTCTATTTTCAAAAAACGTACTCCATTTGATTTTACAAAATCCAAAAAATCTACAACCGAAATAATCAAAAACTTACTGAAAAGAAAAGATGTGCAATTTTTTCTGCAAAAAGGAGAAATGGACAAAAAAGAAGTTCCTCTTATTGAAATTTCCAAAGACAGCATGTTAAAAAATATAAAAAGTCAGATTACTCATTTGGATTTTTTCGTTTCATATCTTTTATCGATTGAAGAACAAACGAAATTATTTTTTAAAAAACAGTTGAAGTATAAAGACGCAGAAAGTATTTTATATTGGGCGAAATCAGCTTTTCCGGATAATGCAAATAAGCCTTTTAGAGTTAGTTTTTGGGGTGAGGGAATTGGGGAAAGTTGGGTAAGCGGATGGACATTGGAGACAAATAAATACGTAATTGATATTACAAAAGAGGCGTTAAGCGAGAATCCAATGCTGTTGGGAAGAAAGAAGGAATACGATGAAGTTGTTGAGGCGTTAAGTGAAAACAAAAGCTGTCTTCTGGTTGGGGAGCCGGGCAGCGGCAAAAGCTCTCTTGTTAAATCTCTGGCTTTTAAAAGTTTTGTGGGAGATATGAGGAGAAATTTATCCCATCAAAGATTTTTTCAGCTCCTCACAGACGCTTTTTTGGCAGGAGCGCAAAATCAGGGACAATTGGAAGAGCGTTTGAACAACGTTGTATTGGAAATTTCCCATTCCGGAAATGTTATTATTTTTATTCCTAATTTTGAGAATATTTTGGGAGCTTCTACATTTAATACGGATCTTTCCGGAGCCCTAATTCCATACATGGAAAAAGGACTAATAAGAATAATTGCAAATATTACCTTTGGCTCATATAAAAAATTTGTTGAACCGAAACATACTCTGGAGAGTGTGTTTGAGATCATAAAGTTTGAAGAGCCCGATAAGGAAACAGCGCTTCAGATGCTTTTGCAAATGGTTCCGGAGATTGAAAAGAAAACCAAAACTGCAATTACCTACAAAGCGGTTTTAGCTAGTTCTAATTTTGCTAAAAAATATTTGCAGGATAGAGTAATGCCCGGAGCCGGAGTCAGTTTACTTAAGGATACAGCTAATATGGTTTCATTGTCCGGAAAAAAGATTGTTGAGGAGCAAGATGTAATTAATAAAGTTGAAGAAAAAACCAAGATTGCAATTGGCGCTCCGAAAGAAACAGAAGCTAATTTACTGCTTCATCTGGAAGCTGAGCTGTCAAAGTATATTGTCGGACAAAAAGAGGCTGTTTTTGAGGTTGCGGAAGCGTTGAGAAGGCTGAGGACAGGGCTTAATAGCAAAGAAAAGCCAATATCGTTTTTATTTTTAGGGCCAACAGGTGTTGGAAAAACAGCAACAGCAGAAGCCTTATCGAATATATATTTTGGCGGGAAAAATAAAATGATTAGGCTTGATATGAGCGAATATTCCACAGAGGAGAGCGTAAAGCGCTTTTTAGGCGGACTTTCAGATTCAAAAGGCTTAGCCGATATGGTTTTTGACAATCCTTATTCTTTGATTCTCCTGGACGAATTTGAAAAGTCCAACCCTAAGATTATTGATCTTTTTCTACAGGTTTTTGATGATGGAAGACTGACCGATAATACGGGCAAAACTGTTTCTTTTGCGGATGCGATAATTATTGCAACTTCCAATGCCGCCTCTGAGTACGTCCGTGAGGAAGTAAATAAGGGAACGATTATTGATAAATTTTTCCAGAAAAAATTACTGGAGTTTTTACAGGAGAAAGGAATTTTCAGACCCGAGCTTTTGAATAGATTTGATGGGATTGTTGTATTTGAGCCTTTGAAAAAAGAGGAAATTCTGCAAATTACAAAATTGATGCTTAATGATCTTTCAAAAAAAATGCTTGAAAAAGATATTGTAGTTAATTTCGATGAAAAAATAATTGCAAAAATTGCCAATGAAGGATTTGATGAACAATTCGGCGCAAGACCAATTAATCGATTTATCCAAAACAATATTGAGGATCTTCTGGCGCAAAAAATGCTGAAAGAAGACATAAAAAGAGGAAATAAAGTGTCAATTTCAGTAAATGATGCTAATCTAATAATAGTTACTGTTTTATAAATTTATGAACGAGAAAATAACAGGATACCTGCTTCTTCTTTTGGGACTTGGAATAATGATCTTTTGCGTTGTGAATATAGTTATGGTTTTTACCGATAAAGCAGAACCTTTTCCGGTTTTTAATATCAAATCCGGTAGTTCGACGAATACACCGGACTTAAATAATCTCGTTGCTCAATTGCAGAAAAATAATCCTAATGCTTCTCAATTGCAGTTGCCAAAAATCGATATTCTTCCGCCCGAATCTCTGAATCAAATGCTGAATCTTTCTACTCAATTTTTCCTTATGACATTCATTTTAGGCTTTGGATATAAACTGGCAAGTTTGGGTATTCAACTAATTAGGCCAATTAATGTAAAACTAAAATCCAATGCGCTTGAGGCTGTAAATGACAGCAGGCAACCAGAAATTCAAGTGCCGTCTTCGTCTCAACAATCATCCCCGCCTCAACAGGTTTAAGGATTTTTGAGCTTAGGCTGTTGAAGGTTAACCTCGAATCTGGTATACTTACCACTATTATGCCGGCAGTTCAAAGATCGGAATTTTTATTAGCGCTGAATCAGGTCGCCAATGAGCGAGGCGTTGATGTCGAAGTGGTTCTGGATACGGTCAAAAATGCCATTCTGGCCGCTTACAAAAAAGACCATCCGGATATTGAACTGGAAGAATACTCTACGACTTTAAATAAAAATACAGGAGAAGCCACAATTTTACATAAAAAGAAAAATGTTACGCCTCCGGGTTTTGGAAGAATCGCCGCTCAAACCGCCAGACAGGTAATTTTGCAGAAAATCAGGGAAAAAGAAAAAGAAGCAATAATTGCAGATTATAAATTGAGAGTTGGAACAATTGTAAATGGCATGATTTTGCGATTCGCAGGGCCAAATATTATCGTAGATGTCGGAAAAACAGAGGCTTTGATGCCGATTCCGGAACAAATTTCCAATGAAAAATATCGTCTCAACCAAAGGTTAACTGTCTATATCTCAGAAATTAGAACCGGATTAAAAGGCGATGAGATTATTGTTTCAAGAACAAACAATGGATTATTGGAAGGATTATTTAAGAGAGAAGTTCCTGAAGTTGCCAAAGGAAGCGTTGTTATAAAACAAATTGCGCGAGAGCCTGGGGCAAGAAGTAAGGTAGCTGTTTTTTCAAACCAGCAAGGAATAGATCCTGTTGGAAGCTGTGTTGGCCAGCGGGGAGTCAGAGTCCAGGCTATTATTCAGGAATTTGGAGGGATTGAAAAAATCGATATTATTCAATGGCAGGAAAACGCAAGAGATTATATTGCTCAGGCATTGTCTCCGGCCAAAAGGGTGAGGGTAGAATTGGATTCTGCAAAGCAGAATAATGAGGGAGAAAAAGTTGCCCGAGTATTTATTCCTGTTGAAGAGCTTTCTTTGGCAATCGGCCGGGATGGACAAAATGTCCGTCTTGCTTCAAAACTTACGGATTACAGAATTGAAATTGAAGAAGACCCTGCTCTTAAAAGTGAAAAGAAACAGGAAGTAAACGAAAAGAAGAAAGAGTCTACAAAGCAGACTTCAGACACTTCAGACGCAAAAAAGATTGAGGAGATTAAAGTTGAAGAAAAAGAAATGAAAGAACCAAAGGCCGACGAGAAGCAAGAAGGGACTAAGGAGACAAAAGATGAAAGTAAGTAATTTAAAATTTTTAGTTTTTAATTTTCAATGAAAATTTCAAATTCCTGCCTTGCCGGCAGGCAGGTCAAATTGAAAATTAGCAATGTATTATGGCTAAGAAGATTGCAAAACAAACCTCGAAAGAATCAGTAAATTATCCTCCTGTTGTTGCTGTTTTAGGTCATGTTGACCACGGAAAAACTTCACTTTTGGATGCAATTAGGAAAACAAATGTTGCGGCACGCGAGCATGGAGGAATTACTCAGGGAATTGGGGCGTCCAGCGTAGAAATTACAGTCGAGGGAATTAAGAAAAGAATAACATTTATAGATACTCCCGGACATGAGGCTTTCATTCACATGAGGGGACGCGGGACTCAGGCCGCCGACATAGGACTGTTGGTTGTTTCATTGGTTGACGGAGTAATGCCTCAGACAAAAGAAAGCATTGATATTCTTAAAAAAGCACAAATTCCTTTTATTGTTGTCTTAACCAAAGCAGATATTCCTGAGAAAAACGAAGAAAAAGTAAGGGGACAGCTAGTCAAACAAGGAGTATCTTTGGAGGGATATGGAGGAGATGTGCCGTATATTTCTGTTTCGGCAAAAACAAACATAAATATAAAAGAACTACTGGAATTGATTTCTCTTGTTTTCGATATGAAACGAAAACCGGTTTTGGACAATAAACTCAAGGGCATTATTATTGAGTCTCGTCTTGATCAGAAATCAGGACCTAGGGCAACAGTTGTTATTAAATCCGGAATATTGAGGGTTCGAGATCAAATAGAATGCGAGGGAATAAATGCAAGAGCTAGGACAATAATAAATGACAAAGGCGTGCATTTGGATAAAGCAGGTGTTGGAGAAGCTGTTGAGGTTTTGGGATTTGAAAAAGTACCCGGAATTGGAGGAATAGTGACCGCAATTTCAAATTTAAAATTTCAAATTTCAAATTCGGAAAGCGTCCCCGCGCCCGCCACCCGCTCCGAAGTAGGCGCCACCCCTTTAAGTCCTTTGCCTTTCCGCTCAGGTCAAGCTGCAATGCCGATGCCGGAAGATTTTCTAAATGCTAAAGAAGCTCCTACTTTGTCTATTGTTTTGTGTGCAGACAATCAAGGTTCATTGGAGGCAATCGTCAGATCTTTGCCTGCGGAAATCAATATTGCGCTTCAAAAAACAGGAGATATTACAACTACAGATATTTTATTGGCGAAATCTATTAATGCAATAGTAATAGGATTTAATGCAAAAATAAAACCTGAAATCGCAAAATTTGCAATTCAGGAAAAAGTTTTAACAAAAAACTATAAGATTATATACGAATTGATAGATGAAATAAAAGATGTTTTGGAAGGCAAACAATTGGCATTAGTTGAGGAAATTTTTGGAAGAGCAAAAATACTGGCGTCTTTTCCTTTTGAGAAAACAAAAGTATTGGGAATAAAAGTGCTGGAAGGAAGAGTGGCGCGTGGGGATAAGGTTAGGTTGATCAGAAAAGAAGAAATTGTTGGAGAAAGTACTATTAATTCAGTGAGAAGCGGTAGGAATATTGTCTCAAAAATAGAAGAAAATCAGGAAGGCGGCATTATACTTTCTCCTTTCCTTGACTTTACTATAGGGGATATGTTAATATGCCATGGATAATCCGAAGTTAAGAACTTAAAGCTAAAAGCTAAGAATTAATTTTAAATTTTCGTTCTTAATTTTTAGTTTGAGTAACGTGAGTGAGCGATTATGGATAGTGTAATGCTTGAAAAAATTAAAGACCTTTTAGCAAAAAACGAAAAAATCGGTATTGCTGTTGGCAAAAATCCCGGAGTTGATGAAATGGCCGGGGCTTTGTCTTTATATTTGGCATTAATTGACGCCGGAAAGAAAGCAGCAATTATCTGTCCTACGGATCCGATTGTAGAAATTTCTTCATTGGTTGGAATAGATAAGGTAAAAAAGAGTTTTGACTCGGGAGCATCCGGAGATCTGACGGTTTCTTTTCCCGATAAAGGAGATATAGAAAAGATCTCTTATACGCGTGAGAACGGATTATTAAACATTATTGTCAAAGCGGGAGAAAACGGTTTGTCTTTTAATGAAAAAGACATAGAGTTTAGAAGGGGAGGAGGCGCCCCGGGCCTTATATTTGTAGTAGGAACACCAAGACTATCTGACCTGGGAACAGCATTTGACATGGAGATTCTTAAAGACTCAAAAGTAGTAAATATAGATTATAAACCGGAGAACCAGGGTTTTGGAGACATACCTCTTTTAGGCCAAAATGCATCTTCTGTTTCGGAATTGGTCGCAAATTTTATTTCCTCTCTAAATCTTAAGACGGATATTGATATCGCTTCCAATCTTTTATTGGGAATTGTTAGCGCTACGGATAATTTCCAAACGCCTAACACGAGTGCTTTGGCTTTTGAAACAGCAGCTTCACTTTTGAAAAAAGGCGCAGTTCGAAAAGGAAAGACTTCAGCAAAACAGGATGTTGAGGCTGATTCTTTCTTTACGCCCGCGTCAAACGCGGCTGGCGCAAAAGCTCCGTCTTTTTCTAAAACAACAATTGGCACGCCTGCCCGCAATGCTTCGCAGAGCGATGCAGGCGGGGAAGAGAAAAAAGAAGATAGAAGAGAAGATGTAAAGCTGGACGAAAATAATCCGCCGGATGATTGGCTGGCTCCCAAAATCTACAAGGGCTCAACCTCAGTTTAACACAGTGCTTGAGAATGTTTGAGAAAACTGCTGATTTAGATTTTATATCTAAAAATAATACTTGACAAGTTGTCAAGAAAGTATTATAACATGCTTAATATGCAACAGCTAACTGTGGGTGATTTTAAATCAAAATTCTCCCAAGTTTTGGAGAAAGTAAAGCAGGGCGAATCTGTTGGGATTACCTATGGTAAAAGTAAGAAAAAAGTAGCAGCCCTGGTTCCTTATAACAAGTTAGCTCAGGGTAATAGAATTAAACTAGGATTATTTAAAGGTAAATTTTCTTTCAAGATAAAGAAAGGCTTCAAAATGACCGATGAAGAGTTTTTAAATTCGTGAACTATCTTGTTGATACGCATGTTTTTTTGTGGGCAATATCAGCTCCTGAAAAACTCTCCAAAAAGGCAAAAAGCCTTCTGCTTGATGTCGACTCGGCAAAATACATAAGTCTAATAACTTTCTGGGAAATATCCCTAAAATTTTCCACAGGAAAAATAGATTTAAAAGGGGGTTTACCGGAGGACATGCCCTTTATGGCCAAAAGGGTGGGGCTTGAGGTTTTAAGCTTAGATATTGATACGGTGTCATCTTTCTATAAATTACCCAAGCTTAGAAATAAAGATCCATTTGACCGTATGCTGGCGTGGCAAGCTATAAGTAAAGATTTTCATCTATTGACTAAAGATCAAGGTTTTACTGTCTATAAAGATCATGGTTTGAAGACAGTTTGGTAATTGATATAGAACTAGAAAACTGATATAATACATGTTAATTAAGAATTAAGAGCGAAAAGTTTAAAGTTAGAACTTAAATCTAAGCTTCCTGAAGATAATCAATAAATTTTTAATTTTTCACTTTTAATTTTTAATTTATTAAAATATGCCGCTTAGTACAACATTAAAGAAAAAAGTTATCAAAGAATTTCAGACGGTTGCAGGAGACACGGGAAGTCCTGAGGTTCAGATTGCTCTTTTAACAACCAGAATTGATCGGCTGACAGAGCATTTAAAACAGCATATTCATGATACTCATTCAAGACGCGGACTTCTGTCAATGATTGCAAAAAGAAGAAGACTTATTAATTTCCTAACGAAAGTTGATAAGAAAAGATCTTCTACAATAGAAAAGAAGATTGGTTTTGACCGAGCTAAGCTCGGTTCTGATAAAAAACCTCAAGAAAAAGTCAAGAAAGTAAAAAAACTAAACAATGATTAAAAAGACCACAGCGACTCTAGAAATTGGCGGGAAAACCTTAACTTTAGAAGTAGGACAGTTGGCCCAACAGGCAACATCTTCCGTCTTGGCAAGGCTTGGGGATACTATGGTTTTGATAACCGTAGTCATGGGAAAAGAAAGAACAGATATTGATTATTTCCCCTTAACAGTTGAATATGTGGAAAGACTTTATGCCGGAGGAAGAATCAAGGGTTCCAGATGGGTCAAAAGAGAAGGAAGACCAACGGATGATGCAATTCTTACAGCCCGTCTCATAGATCGTTCGGTTAGACCTCTTTTTCCAAAAGAATTCAAAAAAGAAGTGCAAATAATTGCGACGGTTTTGTCTGTTGATGGCGAAAACTCTCCTGATGTTTTATCTGTTGTTGCGACTTCAGCTGCGCTGGCAATCTCTCCAATTCCCTGGAAGGGTCCGGTCGGAGCAGTTAGAATTGGGCATGTTGCAGACCCTTCAACAAGCTCAGGGCAAGTAAATGGTAGAGCTGGTTTTATTGTTAATCCGGGAGTTGCAGAATCCGAACTTTCAGAATTGGACTTAATTGTTACAAGCTTAAAGGGTAAAACTTTGATGCTTGAGGCAGGAGCAATTCAAGTTTCGGAGGATATTGCATTAGAGGGAATAAAAAAAGCACAAATTGAAAATGATAAAATTATAGATTTTATTGAAGATTTTGCCCGCCTGCAATTGCCTTCGCAGAGCGATGGCGGGCAGGCTAAAAAAGTTGGAGTTACTAAGGAAACAGTTAAGCCTAATACTGAACTTGCTGAATTAATAGCGCTTTTGGAAAAATCATATAAAGCAGAGATTGTTGAGATGATCAAGGGAAGGCTCAGTAAGGAATTGGGTGGAAATCCGGGAGAATTTATAGACAAGATTATCGAAGAACAAAAAACCAAAGATGAGGATTTCGTTGCGGATAAAAAGTTGATTGCAGTAGCTGTCGAACACGTTATGTTTAAGCATATCAGGGACAACACTTTGAATAAAGGAGTAAGGCCTGATGGAAGAAAAATTGATGAGATAAGACCAATTTCTGCCCAAGTTTCTTTTCTGCCAAGAACTCATGGCTCGGCCATATTCAACAGAGGTGATACTCAAGCTTTAACTATTGTAACTTTGGGCTCTCCTCGTTTGGAACAATTAATAGAATCCGCAGAAGGAGAAGAATCCAAGAGATACATTCACCATTACAATATGCCTCCATATTCCGTCGGAGAAGCCGGAAGATTGGGGTTTACAAATCGTCGGGAAATAGGACATGGTGCATTGGGAGAAAGAGCGATAATGGCAGTTATCCCGACACAAACAGAATTTCCTTACACAATTAGAGTTGTTTCGGAAATTTTATCATCCAATGGTTCGACCTCAATGGCTGCAACTTGCGGATCGACTCTTGCCTTAATGGATGCGGGAGTCCCGATCAAAAAACCGGTTGCCGGAATTGCAATGGGAATGGTTTCCAAAGATGATAAATATGTAATTTTGACCGATATTTTAGGATTGGAAGATTTTTCAGGGGATATGGATTTCAAAGTTGCGGGAACAGACTCAGGCATTACGGCAATTCAGTTGGATGTAAAAATCTTGGGATTAACAATTGAGCAAATCAAGGAGGTTTTTGAAAGGGCAAAAAAGGCAAGGCTTTTTATTCTTGAGAAAATGATTGCGGTTGTGGGAACAGGAAGAAAAAACGTTTCAGAATATGCTCCTAAAATAGAACAGGTTCAAATTGCTGTGGATAAGATTGGTGAAGTTATCGGGCCGGGGGGTCGCGTTATCAAAAGTATAATTGCAACAACAGGAGCAACTGTTGATGTTGAAGATTCAGGAATTGTCACAATTTCAGGGACAGATAAAGATGCGGTTGCAAAAGCAGTTGAGTGGGTCAAGGGCATTGTCCGTGAGGTAAAAGTTGGAGAGATTTTTGAAGAAGCCGAAGTCAAAAGAATACTTCCTTTTGGCGCATTTGTAGAATTTTTACCGGGTAAAGAAGGAATGGTTCATGTCTCTAAAATGGCAGAAGGATTTGTCCGAAATCCAACCGATGTGGTGCAGATCGGACAAAAAGTTAAAGTTAAAGTAATAGAAATTGATGAACAAGGGAGAACAAATTTATCCATGTTATTTGGAGCGCAGGGAAATAAAACAGGTGGCAATATTCCGCCCAAAAGAGAAGTGCCCGTAGTTGAGAATCCCGATGAATCTCAGCCGCCAATAGCTCCTCCTGTTGCTACTACTCCATCAGAGCATCCATTGGCTCGGCAATTCAGAAGAGAGCGCTTTGGTGGGCCACAAAATAGAACGCAGGGTAACTGGAGAGATAGAGGTTCAAATCCGCGCTTCCGCAAACCCCACTATTAATTTGTTGTTTTTAATTGTACAATTATTCTGAGATATGGATTCGAATGCTCCTCTGGAAAGTAAGATAAAAGAACTTGAAGAAAAGATAAAAGCTGCAAATCTTCCTGCGGATCTGGCAGAAAAATTGGGAGAAGAAATAAGTCTTTTGCATGGTTCCTCATTTTTTAATTTTGAAAATTTTTCCAACTATGTACGCCATATTCTCTCTTTACCTTTTAGTGCGGAAACTCAGGACATTTTGAATCTTACAACAGCAAAAGAAATTCTGGATAAAAATCATTATGGAATGACTAATGTTAAAAATTTGATTTTGGAATATTTATCCTCTTTGATTCTGAATATTAATAACCAAAGCAACATTGCTCGTTCTCCAATAATTTGCTTAGTCGGACTTGTAGGAACCGGAAAAACCACTCTTGCATATTCAATCGCGCAAGCTCTGGGGCGCAAATTTGAAAGAATTCCTCTCGGAGGAATGGACGATGCCAGTGATCTTCGCGGCAAATCGCGCGCAAGTTTGGATGCCGAACCGGGACTCATAATTAAAAGTTTAATTAATGCCCAAAGTAAAAATTGCGTTGTTCTCTTGGATGAGTTGGATAGAGTAACTGACGCAGGAAGAAAAGACATAATGGGCGCTTTGGTTGAGCTCTTGGATCCGGAACAAAATAAATCTTTTGTAGATCATTACATTGACTACCCTTTTGACATGTCCAAAGTTTTATTTGTGGCAACGGCAAACAATACTACGAATATTCCAACAGCAGTTTTGGACAGATTGCAGATTATACAAATGCCTTCCTACACGGACGAAGAAAAAACAGTTATTGCGCAAAAATATTTATTTCCAAGAATTCTAAAAGAAACAGGACTTACCGATGCACAATTGACTATTGATTCGGCTGTTTGGCCAACGATCATAAGACCTCTTGGATTTGACTCTGGAATTAGAAGTTTGGAAAGAGCAATTGAGGGAATTTGCCGAAAAGCAGCGCGTTTAATAGTTGAAAAAAAGACAGAACAGGTAGTTGTTAATGGTGAAAATGTGAAGGAGTTTATTACGACAATGTAAAATATTAAATATTAAATAGCAAATACACATATTAAAAAGTAAATATTTTATATTTGATCTGTATTTTTGATATTTAATTTTTTATATTTAATATGATGATAAATCAGTTATCGTTTATTCCATTAGGCGGTATCGGAGATGTAACAAAAAACATGTATCTTTACGAATACGGCGATCAGATATTGATCGTTGATTGCGGACTTGGTTTTGCTGATGAAACAATGCTCGGAGTGGATTTGTTATTGCCGGACATTTCTTATCTTCTTAAAACCTGCCTGCCGGCAGGCAGGGCTAAAAAGAGAATTATCGGAATGTTATTGACTCACGGACATGAAGATCATATCGGAGCTTTGCCGTTTTTATTGCCGCAGCTGCCTGAATTTCCAATATTTGCGACTCCCCTTACCTCTGCTTTCGCAAATGCAAAACTCAAAGACTTTAATGTTCAAAAAAGAGTTCAAGCGGTCAAATTCAATGATGCAGAAAGAAGTATTGGCAGTTTTAAATTTTCTTTTATTCCTGTTACTCATTCAGTTAGCGACACTTCTCATATTTTTATCAAAACCCCGGTTGGTAATTTTTATCATGGATCTGATTTTAAATTCGATGATACTCCATCTGATGGAAAAAAAAGTGATTATGCAAAGATTTCACAATTGAGCTCGAACGGAGTTTTGTGCTTGTTGTCCGATTGTCTTGGCGCAGAAAGATCGGGATGGACGCCTTCGGACATTGGATTAACAGGGCATTTTGATCGTGAAATTAGAAAATGCAAGGGCAAATTTATCGTAACCACTTATTCTTCTAATATTGCCAGACTAAATCAGATAATTGAAACATCTGTCAAAAATGGAAGAAGAGTTTGTTTTGTGGGACGTTCCCTTCTCAAAAACAGGGAAGTGTCAAGAGATTTGGGATATTTAAATTTGAAAAAAGATATCGAGGTGGAGATAGATGCTTTAAAAAATTATGAAGACAATAAGCTGACATTAATTGTTGCAGGCAGTCAGGGGCAGGAGAATTCTGCCTTAACCAGAATTGCAAATGGAGAGCATAGGGATGTTAAATTAGAAGAAGATGATGTGATTGTATTTTCTTCAGATCCGATTCCAGGCAATGAAACTTCTGTTTACGAACTTGTTGATACATTAACCAGAAGAGGAGTAAAAGTTATTTATTCTCCGGTAACAAAGGATTTTCATGTTTCCGGACACGCCTCGTTGGATGAGCTGGAGCAATTAATAAAATTGGTCAGGCCTAAAAAACTAATTCCAATCGGAGGACAATTCAGGCATATGTTTGCCTACAAAAAATTAGCTGAAAAATTGGGATATAAAAAAAGCGATGTTTTCTTGATGGAGGATGGACAAGAATTAGTCTTTGAAAATGGAAATGTAAAACTTGGGCGAACTATTCCGGTTAAAAATGTTTATGTTGATGAAATGTCCGGCGAAGAGCTGGAGAGTTTTGTTTTGCGGGATAGACAGAAGCTGTCGGAGGCAGGAATAATTATAATTCTTGCGGAAGTAGATGCGGGAAACGGACAGCTGGTTGGAAATCCGGATATTATTGTCAGGGGACTTGCGCCATCTGCCTATGACGCCAAACGCTTGAATTCAAGATTGTTTCAGGATTTCCATAAAGCGCTTAATCCTAGAAGAACAAGAGTTACGAATTGGATTTACATAAGAAAGTTAATCGGAGAGACAGCCGAAAGAAGAATTTACAAGGATCTTCGCCGCCGCCCCCTGGTCCTGCCGGTTGTGATTGAGGTTTAAATAAACAATAAGGCATGGGTGAGTTGACATGTTTCCTTGCTTTTGAAATACTTTTGTTATGAAAAAAGAGGGTCTTTTCAATCTTAAAAATACAATAATATTTTTTATTACCTCTTTTTTTATTTTACTTCCGCCTTTTTACCTTCATCTGGTGCGTAAATTTCCTGATACCATAGTTAGAAATGTCGAATTAAACTACATCTTATTTGTTGTCGTTGGATTAATAGTGGCTTCATTTTCCGTTAGTTCTTTTGCCAGAGTCAGGGATACACATAAAAAGGAAATTATCATGCTATTGTTAAAAATAGGCTTGGTGACTTATGCTTTATTTTTGTTGATTGTGACATATTCCAGATATGTTTCATTTGCATCACAAGTAGTTGATCTTACATATTATCATTCTGCCATTTGGCAACTTTCGGAATTTCA
>CAZYIC010000016.1:0-21632 GCA_964646925.1 uncultured Gammaproteobacteria bacterium | reverse complement strand
AAAACGGTTTTCTTTTTGGAAGCTATTCCGCAGAATCATTGCGGGAAGCAGTTGGAAAAGCAGTAGATATCTGGCGGCATGAAAAAAGAAAATACAAAGAAATGGTCGAAAATGCGCTCAATACGGATTTTTCCTGGGACAAAAGCGCAAAAGAGTACCTAAGGATATATGAGGACATGCTTAGAATTGTTTAACCGTTCCGCTTAGGACTCTTTCGTAGACTCTTTCGTATTCGCTTACCATTTTCTCTACGGTAAAGTTTTTTTCGACATGATCTCGGCAATTTTTACGCATTTGCAGGTATTCTTCTTTTGGCATAGAATATATCCTTTCAACAGCCTCGCAAAGTCCTTCAATTCCCGTTTTTTTAACAATCCAATTTCCGCGAACATATTCCTCGGACTCATTGACCAAAAAACCGGTCTTGCCGTCAGCAATGATTTCCGGCGCTGCGCCGCGGGAAAATGCGACAACCGGAGTACCGCAAGCCATAGCTTCGGTAAACATGAGTCCAAAGGGTTCTTCCCATCTGATTGGGGCCAAAAGGAGTTTCGCGGTTTGTAAATAATTTAATTTTTTTTCAAAATCAATCTCGCCTACAGATGTTACAAGATCGTTGTCGATTAAAGGTTGAAAACTGGCAAAATAAGGCTTATCCACCTCATCAACTTTTGCAGCAACAACGAGCTTTTTCTTCAATTGCAGTGCGACTTTTGCCGCTTCGACAGCTCCTTTTTCAGGGCTCATCCGGGCTAAGAAGAGCATAGTTGACTGATCTATATTTATATTATTCGATATGGGATAATGATCTATATCGATACCGTTGTATATTGTTGCTGCGAAGTTTAGCTCAGGCAAATCTTTACGCTGATTGTCGGAAATGGAAATATGAGGCAGGTTTTTGCGTTTGACAAATACAATATTTTGATAAGCAAGACTTAATGGTCCGTGGTGCGTTGTGATAACAGGTGTTCCCGGAATTAAATTCGCAAAAGCCAGAAACCGCCATGAAGCATGATTATGGACAATATCGTATTTTTTTGTTTTTAAAAGCTCCAGCGTATCCGCAATGGCCAGCAGTTTTGCGCTTTCTCTGAGTTTAAGATTTTCGGCAAATTCTTTGTTGGAGCGCAAGCTTTGAGCAACAATAGGAATTAAATTATATCCGTCTTCTTTTTTCGAATCCGAAGAGGCATATAGGTCAATTTCATGGCTTTTTTTCCCCATGCCATGAGCAATCGCATAAATAATCCATTCTGTCCCGCCGTATTTCTGCGGAGGAACTGTTTCCTCAACAGGAGCAATTAGGGCAATTTTCATAACAGCTGCTTGTAAAGGTCAATAAATTTCTCAATAATTTTATCCCAGGAATAATGTTCTTTCACGGTAAAAGCTGCATTGTCGGCAATTTTCTTATTTAGTTTTTTGTCGATAAGCAGTTTTAAAATATATTCTGCCAATTTTTTTCTGTCATGAGTATCAACAATAAATCCGTTTAACCCGTCAACAATAACTTCTTTACTGCCCGCAACACTTGAAACAATCGGAGCCGCTCCGGATGCCATGGCCTCAAGAGTTGTCAAGCCAAACGGTTCGTACCTGGATGGAAGCACAAAAACAGAAGCCGCCCGATAATAAGCGGGAAGAACCGTGTCGTGGGGAACACGGCCTATATAATTTACATTTTTTTCCATCTTGTACTTTCTTATTAAATCCTGAATTTTCTCTCCTGCCTGAATTTCCTCAGGAGACTTATTCTCTTGCGTAATATCGCCTCCAATATATAAATTAAAGTCAATTTTATGTTTAAGCAGCGCTAGCGCGTCTATAACCCTATCTATGCCTTTTGCGGGTACGGTGCGAGCCATTACTAAAACCGAGTTTGGTTTAAGCTGAACCTTCTTATCGAAAGAATTTTTTTGAGGATTGAATACGTCGCTTTCAATGCCCGGATAAATCACCTTAAGCTTTTCAAAATCAACAATATAATATTGCAAAACCTGAATTCTTGTTGTTTCGCATATCACGACAATAGCATTTGCTTTGTTCATAATTTGCTGTTCAATAGCAATTCTTACATGATATCTGTACATTGGTTTTAATTTTTGCAGAGGAACTTCTTCAACAGCCATCATTTCAACTTTTTTTAATTTGCCTAAAGAATGAGGCGTGTGAACGTGGGGGATGTCCAATAATTTTGACAATAGATTTCCCGCGTATCCGCCGTCCCAATAATGAGAATGAATTATGTCATATTCTTTTCTTTTTTTCTGCATGTAATGCATGAGATTGTCAACCATTTCGGGAATCAGTTCATACATTTTTTCCTTTTGTACAAAATTGTTGTTTCCGCATGGAATTCTGACAATCTTGACATTTTCAAAAACCTGTTCTTCCTGGGGTTGATTATCAAATTGACGGGTAATTATATCTACTTTAATATTTTTGCGGCCCAGAGCTTTAGCCAATTGAAGAACGTAAACGGTCTGACCTCCGGTATCGGTTTTCCCAAGAGGCGGAGGATACTGCATATATCCATGCGGATTTAACATGCAGACTCTTCGGATCCTTTTGCCTGTATTCTTCATACGGTAAAAAACATTGTATCCGATTTTATGCTGTTTGTAAATATGAAAAAGAGGTTGCATTTGTTTGTACAATTCTGTTTAATTATTATAGGTAAGGAATTATAATATGCCGGATTTTGAATTTTTGCAAAACCCGATTTCGAAAAAATGGGTTATTCTTTCTCCCCGGCGGGCAAAAAGACCTGATATCGCGCGGGGAATGGAGCCAATCTGTCCTTTTTGTCCGGGAAGGGAAGGAGAAGAAAAAGAAGTTTATAGGATTTCCGATTTAGTCCCGCCAGGGCGGGACTGGAAGGTTCGGGTAGTTCCAAATAAGTTTCCCTTTGCTCCGATTCATGAAGTTATAATCCATTCTCCGGATCATCACAAAAATTTTGGAGAACTGCCTTTGTCTCAGGTGGAATTGATACTTCAAACTTACAGACAGCGCTATAAGGCTTATGAGAAAAACGGTCAAGTATATATTTTCCATAACAGACAGGAGGGCGGGGGAGAGAGCCTGCCCCATCCGCATACGCAGCTTGCGGTTATTCCGGAAGATGTGAAAATGGAAATTCCCCGTCTTGCCAGTCCCGGGGAAATGGCAGTTGCTACGCATAATCAGATAGCTCATACAACCAATCATTTTGTAATCTTTTGTCCCAGAACAAGTCAGTGGCCTGATGAGGTATGGGTTACTCCCAAAAGGCGGGGTAATGCTTTTGGGAGCATAAAAGATGCTGAGATTTCCGATTTGGCATTTACTCTTTCAAGACTTATGCAAATTTTTGATATCCGGCATGGCTATGAATTCCCTTTTAATTTCTATATTTATCCGGGAGGAGATTGGTACTTGCGAATTATTCCAAGAGTTAAAGTATTGGGAGGATTTGAAATAGGGACAGGTATTTATGTAAATACTCAGGATCCGAAAGAAACGATAATGTTTATAAAAGAGCACTTTGAGAATCCAAACGAAGAAAATATAAAAACCATTCACCAGGCCGCTTATCATAAAAGTATTTAGTTTTATTCATAAATTGTTCCGCGGTGGCCGGCGGTAAGAACATATATTTTTTGATCCGCTCTGCTGATTTTATAGATAATTCTGTAAGAATCAATTCTGTAGGAATATTTGCCATTTAAATTCCGGGTTAGGGGTTTTCCCGCAAAGGGATTTTCTTTTAGCTCTTCAATTGCGGAGTCAATCGCAACTTCATAAATTTTCTTGATGTCCCTAAGCTCTTTTTTTGCCCGTTCGGTAAGTTTTATTTGATACATATTTTTTCATATCCCAACCCAACTCCTTTTTTACATCGTCCCAATCATATACACGTCCTGCAGTAATATCTGCCTCCCCCTGTTTGATTGCCTTCATAAGGCCGGGGTCGCTTAAAATGTCATTGGTTTCTTTCCATGATTCGTATTCGGCAGAGGAAATAAGAACCGCCATGGGCACTCCGCTAACGGTAATAATAAACTCATCCAGAGTTTTATTGGCTTTATTGACTAATTTTGTTAATTCTTCCCTTGCTTTGGTTATGGGTAATGTTTGTACCATAAGGCAATGTTACAGAATTCTGTACATTTTGTCAAAGATCAAATTTCATAAATCTTACAAGGTTTTCCCTTGCGAAGCTATCCTCCTTCGCAGAGCACCACGGGTTTACCCATGGGTGAATGCGTATAGTTTTCGCTCTGCTTCGGCGGGATGTTCGCCCCAACGGGCTAAGTATTGGCACCACGGCTTTAGCCGTAGGGCTCCATTAAAAGTGTTTCCATTCAGCCTATCTATGGCTTGAAGTTGATGTAAATCTGCACTTTGTCTTTATAGACCCTTATAACGCCATTGTCGATTTGAATTTCCTGACTTTCTTTTTGGGTTAGATGGATAATTACTTTTTCTTTTAAAATAGAGATAAAATTTTCATGCTGGGACAAAATATCAAAGACTCCTTTGTCATTGGTAGAAGTTACAGCGTAAGCATTGCCGTTGAATAAAATTTTATCTCTGTTGCGTATGACAACGCTAAGATTGGAAATATTAGGCATTTTTTATATCTTTTATGCTTCCTATAAAACTAAATTTGCCATCGGATAAGTTGTCGTATTTTCCCAAAATTATATCATTTACATCCGCAACAGTTGTGTTTCTGGGAACATAAACTCCTTTTTTTTCGGTTTTGCTTTCCGTGACAAAGAAATTTTGAGTCATAAAATTGCGAAGCTTCTTTGCTCTTTCGTAAATCAATTGATCGGACGGGGAAAGTTCGGATTCTCCAACCAGAGAAACTATTCTATCCAAAGAGGTTGCCTGTTTTAATAAATTTAATGCCTTTAGGGTAACCGTATAATGAAGTTCGCCAACTGTTTTCGGATTTAAATTTGCGGAACTTGACGCAAGAAGATCAATTGCCGGCAAAATCCCTTCCTGATATACGCTTCTTGATAGTACGACCGATGAATCCAGATAAGGGAAAATTGCCTGTACGCCCTGATCCAGAATATCATCATTGGGAATATAGATAGCTTCAATAGAAGTAATAGAATTATTACGGTTTGAGACCAGTCTTTCATGAAAAGAGGCCATCTCGGATGTTAAAGTCGCCTGGTAACCGTCTTCCGAGGGAATAGAATTCATTAAAACGGCAAGTTCGTTACCCGCCTGGGCAAATCTAAAGACATTATCTATGAAGAATAGCACATCCTTTTTAAGGCTGTCTCTAAAGTATTCCGCCAAAGTTACAGCGGTAAAGCCTGTTAGAAATCTGACTGCGGGATTTTCTCCCATTGTTCCTAAGACTAGGGATATGGAAGAAAGCACGTCTTTTGCTTTAAGTGTATCATAGAGCTCTTGTCCTTCTCTAATTCTTTCCCCGATTCCTGCAAAAACGGAAACACTTTGTTCTTTGTGGAGAACAACAACATTATGAATAATTTCAGTCAGCAGAATCGTTTTTCCGACTCCCGCTCCTCCAAAAAGTCCGATTTTTCCGCCTCTGACTATTGGAGAAAAGAAATCAATTGCCTTAATTCCCGTTTCCAAAATTTCCGTATGCTTTATTATATTGCTGTAATCCAAACCCCTTGAATAAATAGATTTTGTTCCTGTTTTTTTTATTTTTCCCAATCCGTCAATCGGCTCGCCAAATATATTTATTGCTCTTCCTATGAGCGCTTCACCTGTCGGAATTAGGATAGGTTTTTTGGTATCTATAACTTTAAGTCCACGATATAACTTATCTGTTGAGGAAAGACTTAGACAGAAAAACGAAGAAGGCCCGGATGGCAAGGCAACCTGCATTTTAATGCCGTTATCGTCTTCCAAAACCAGAATATCGTAAATATTCGGCTGACGGTTTTTAAACTCAACCTCTATAATTTGTCCCTGAACGCCTATTATTTGTCCAAAATTATCCATAATTCAATTTTTTTTCCATAGCTTCATGCTTGCCAATTTTTCAAATTGCCTTTTGTTGTCTTCCTGATGCTTAATCCTGTTTTTGGCAAGAATTGTTTTTCTGAGTTCATTTTTGGTCTTTTCCGATGCAAAATCCAAAGAAACCATACGGGAAGCAAATTTGGCAAGCTCGGACTCAAATATTATCTGCTGAAAGATAGAGCCGAAAATCTCTTTTTCGAAGAATTCCATGATTTTTTCCAAAGAAGGCTCAAAAAAATATTTTGTCTGTATGTCTTCATTCTCCCATGGCAAAGGATCCCCGGAGATGCTCGTTACAATAGGGGATTGATTGATAACATTGTTGAACTGCTCGTAGAAAACAAGCACTTTTTCGTATTGGATCATATGTTCTATGATTTTTTTTAAAATTTCATTATCTTCTTTGCTGTCGGGATAATCGAAGTAAGTAAGAGGAGTATCAATTTTATCGGCCTTGAAAATCTCAAGACCAAGCTTTCCTATAATCGCAACATCTCCGGGTGTTTTCTTAAGGTTTTCCATAAAGACGTCGTAAGTTCTTCTAATGATATCTCCATAAAGACCTGTGTTTGCGGAAATAAAGACATGCAGAATTTTGCCGTTTCTTTTTATAAAAGTAAGCGACTGGTCTTTTATTTTCTTCTCCTTCAAAAGCTTAGCTATTTGATTTTTGTAGGAAGACTTTACCTCTTGAAAAATTTCGTTTATTTCAAGTAAAAAGTTCCGGCTGTCAAGCACGGAGCTTCTAATTCTGGCCATTCTTGTTGCGGCAATTTCCTCATATGTTTCCAAAATGTTTTTGAGAGAAGTAAGAAAATCTGTTTCTTTGATAATTTCTTTCTTGGTTATCATAATTTGAGCTCCGACAATAATTTTTCACCTTGTTCTCTTAAAACTCCAAGCAGATCGTTAAAAGACTTAGCGTTTTCGATTATCCTATCGATTTCCCTATGAAGACTTGCCTTCTTCTTAAAGGAATTAATAATTTTGTCTATGTCTTTTCCGATCGGTTCAATATTTTTATTCTGTAAAATGCTATTCCAAAGCAAGCTGAAAAGAAGGATTTGAAGGTTAATGGGTATTGTTGTTGAGGAGGATTGATCTAAAAATTCAATAACTTTTTCTCCCACAGCCATTGACACCCTGGTGCTTTCCGTAAGTTCCGCGCCAAAATGAGTAAAACTCTGCATCTTTTCAGAAATTGTCAGGAAGGAAAGAATTTCCCGGTTTATGCTTCTTTTTAAATCCGATTGGGTTTGTCTGCCAACTCTGGTGACGGAGAGAAACGGATTTATGGCAGGACGTCTTCCTTTTGCGAAAAGATCAGAGTCAAAATATAAATGTCCGTCAGTCATAGACATGGCATTTGTTTGGATATAACCGGATAAATCTCCCTGCACGGTTTCGGCTACAGGCAGACATGTTATTGCTTTTTCGCCTTTTTCCGTAATAAAATTGCCTGCCCGTTCCAAAAGTTTTGCATGGGTATAAAAAATATCTCCGGGATAAGAATTTCGGCCGGGAAATTTTTTCCCCAAAAGAGAAATTTCTCGATAAAGTTTAGCATGCGTTGTCAAATCATCAAGCACCAAAAGAACATCGTATCCTTCATCTCTAAAGTATTCTGCGATTGTCATGGCGCTGTAAGGAACCAGAAAACTTAATCCGATCGGATCATCAAACCCGCAAGCAACAACAACTATTTTTTCGGAAATCCGCTGTTTTTTAAAGAATTCTTCGACATCTTTAATGTCAAGTCTTTTCTTTCCGATTGCCGCGTATATGCATATATGTTTTTGTCTTGCCTGAGCCAGAATCGTCTTCATCAAAAAATTTGTTTTTCCTGTTTTTCTGTCTCCGATAATCAGTTCTCTTTGTCCAAAACCAAGAGGCATCACCAAATCTACAATCGGAATTCCTGTTTCAAACTGCCTGGTAATAGTTTTTCGGGATAATATGCCTGAAGCGGAACTATTAATTAATCGCGTCTGAGAAGGCTTTTTGTAGCTATCCAGAGTTGTTAAAGGATTGCCAAAAGGATCAATTATTTTTCCCAAAAGCTCGATTCCCACTGGAATTTTCAGAAACTCGTTTGTTCTGACCGCTTTTGTTCCGTGAGGTATCGGATCTTTTGAAAAAACAAGTATTTCTATGAGTGAGGCCGAAAAAGATAAAGTTACGCCTTTTAGTCCGGTCTCAAAAATAACTATTTCGTTTGGTTTTACTCCCGGGAGACCGTTTACAAATACAATCGGATTGGATGTTTCCTCAACAAAACCAATTTCCGAAATTGAATTAAGGTAGAAATTAAAGTCCTTCATAATTTTCCGGAATGTCATTCTGAGCGTAAGCGAAGAATCTTGCGCGTCATGGGATCCTTCACTGCGTCAAGTCTGACTTGACTGTGTTCAGGATGACAACCACGGTAAGACTTCTTCCCTCTTGTTTGCAAATATTTGTTCCAGAGTCTTTTTGAGAGAAAAATCATTATATTTTCCATTAAATATTACGATAGCTCCTCCTATTATATTTTCCGCAACTTCAATATCCAAAATATATCCGTTTCCAATCGTATCCTTAACAAAATTATGAATCTTTTCAATTGTTTTTGGAGCCGGATCAAAAGAGAGGATTAATTTAATAATCTTGAATTCTTTCATTAAATTTGTGAGATTTTCAAGAAAACCGGAAGTAAACTCCTTATCATTGATATTTAAATTATTTTTTGTGTAGATTTCCGCAATCTTTCTGCCTGTTGTCAGACTAATTCCTTTTAGCCCTTTGTCAAAAGATGTCTTTTCCGGCTTAAAAAGCCGGGCTTTCAGAGCCGAAATTTCCAGAGAAAAATCATCAGCCTCCTTCGTAGTTTTTATTGAGTTTATCAACTCGGAATATATAAAGGTATTTTTTCTCACACGCTAAATGTTCCTTCCTTTTTAGCTTTTTCTAAGGATTTGAGTATTAAATCTTCATGGTCCGAAAGACTGATGGTTTTACCTAGCGCCAGATTAGACACTTTTTCCAAGAGCGCATAGATTTGATCCTCAATTTTTCTGAACTCCTCGTTCTTGTAGTTTTCAATTTCCTTTTTTGCTGCTTCATAATCCGCATTAATTTTTTTCCTGACTAAATTCTGAGACTCGGAAGTCAAATTTTCCATAGAGACCTTGAAATTATTTATCTCTCCCACCGTATTTGTTTCGATATCTTTTGATAGACTATGAAATAGTTCGATATTTTTAGATTTTAGATCAAGGAGCATTTGATGATGCAATTTTATAAAGTTGGAAGAATCTTTTTCAAATTCTTTAATTTGCATGGATGCAATATGTGAAATCTGCTGGTTGAAAGTGTTAGAGGCAATATCGGCAGATAAATTAGCTTTATTTATGATATCAATTGCTCTCCCATTTGCGTCATTAATCATTTTTACCGCTTTCTTCCGCGCCTCGGAGAGAAGCTTTTCGCTTTCCTGAAAAGCGCCATCACTGCGCAGTCTTAAAAAAACTACGCAAACAAGCGCAATACCGAGGATAAATATGGTTACAGCCATGTCAAAAAATATTATAGGTGTTACGGTCATAGATATATATTACAAGACCAGGATTAAATAAGCTAATCCCAAACCGACCAAGATAATAACAACCATTAAAACGAGATTAAAAGCAATATTCAGCTCAATTGTACGGCCTGCCAAGGGATTTCTTCCCAGAGCTTCAATACCGCTTCTTGCAATCCTGCCAAAGTATATAAATCCGATTACAAAAGATACGACCGTAACTGCAGAAGCAAGTACATATCTAAGGGACGTTAGCTGGGATAGGGGAGCGGGATCCAGCGCTGCTTTGAGAGTTTCAAAAAGATTAGTTCTCGTATTTCCAAAAGAAGTATTATAATTAGGCCTAATTGCAACCAGAATCTTTCCGATTGCTTTTTGATCGGAATTACTGTAATTTTCCAAGGCAGAGCCTAAAACATAACCGTTTATTTTGGCTTTCTGGCCAACCCCGGGTATGGTTGAGGAGGTTATAATGTCATTTATTGCAATATTTCCATTTATCGAGCTAACCAAGACATAGGCTTTGCCCGAGGTTAAAACAGGTTTTGGGGAGGATATTTCGGTATTTTGTAAATATAATGCCGAATTTTCATTCACTACTCCGTAAATCCTGGAGTCATACGCGGTTTTACTTAATAAGTAGCCTTTATCTGTCAAAGCAATAATGCTTCCGTCTTTTACCTCTTTGTCGTTAATCACAGCGGAAATAGCTACTCCGGATGAAACTTGCGCTTGGGAGACATTGATAAAGGCAATGAATAGCAGGTAAAATGTTAAAAAAGCAATAAGGGCAGAGTATCTCATACTTCAATTAATTCAGTTTACGGCTCTTCTCATTTTAAGTCAATCCCTGTTCGGCCTAGATTTTAGTGTAATAGACCGAGCGTCCCTTCCCATGCGAAAACAAAAATCCCAAATTTGTCAGTTTTGCAAGATCTCTCGCGGCTGTTACTTGCGAGGTTTTATAACGCTTCTGGATTTGCCTGTTGACTATGCTGGTTTGGGGCTGGTCAAGATAAGAGAGTATTGATTTTTGCCTCTCATTTAGCTTGAGGAAGGATTCTTTAAGAGGGAGAGAATACCTGGGTTTTTCTATTGATTGCTTAATCAGGGTCAGCTGTTTTAATATGCAGCCGGCAAAGTATTCAAGCCACAGAGTAAGATTGAACGACCTAAGAGCGCGAGTATAATTTTCTTTGTAATTATCGCTATTTTTCATCCATTCTGTTTCATAAGCCAAAAAGCCTTTGAAATCATAGCCGTATTTACATAAGAAGAGAAGAGGGGAAAGTAGGGAAATTTGTGCGTTATGATCGGAGAATAGCCGCATTTTTCCCATTTCAATATTCATAATTCCAGCCATGATTATCGGATTTTCGGATTTTGCCTGAACCTGAAGATAGTCCAAAAGATACTGAAGGCCGGCTCTTGGCACCCTGAGTTTGCCTGTTCCGATTATTTTGTGAAGATTAATAATCGCTAAAGCGTCAATCGGATCATCCGACCCCAGCCAATTTTGGAATATATGATCCTGAGCCTTTTTATATTTGACAATTTCTGTTTCGTTGAAGTTCATCTTTTCGAAAGTAATTTCCGTTAAGGCTTTTAGCATCTCCTTTTTTCCCAGAGGGTTTCCCGATAGCTTCAAAGAGGAATAAATGCGGTTAAATGCCGCTTCCCATCTGAGTCTAAATTCGGTTTTTGGAGAAATTGGGTTAAGGAGTATTTGTTTTCTCAAAGCTTCGATTTCAGATAAACATTCTTTTAATTTCGGGGAGATATTATAAAAAATATTTAACATGCTATTTTTGTATCATAATCTTATCGCAAAGTCAATAAGCGCATATTATTCAATATTGCAGAAAAATGAAGCTAAATTATACTTTTTTGATAAGATTGTGATAAGATTATTTCCTGTTATTCTTCCTCTTGACAAGAGCCGTGAAATGTGTCGTAATAATACTTGGACAAACTTGGACATCTTGATCTCAAATGTCCAACTTTAATACTGCCCTATGAATAACAAGCTGTTTACGATTCAGGAAGCCGCAGACATCCTGAAGGTTTCTACAAAAACACTAAGGCGCTGGGATAAAAGCGGCCGTTTTGTGCCAATAAGGACAGTGGGGAATCAGCGCAGATATGCAAAAGAGCAAATAGATGGGTTTGTAAGAGATAATTCTTTAAGCCCCAAAACTAATTTACCCCATGTTTTAAACGAGCTTCCGTCCAATACGGTTTTCAAAAATCATTTTCTTTTAAATAGTAAAGTATATCCTGTCATGCCTAAGCTTTTAAAAAGCCATGAGATTATGGCGGAATCGGACCAGACAGCAAGCAGAGAGCTTAAGGCTAGTTCATTCAAAATCGGGGTTATTTTGGTAAGCGTTATTCTATTAACCAGCTTTACGGGATTAGCGGTTTTGGCAGGATATAACCTGACCCCAAATTTTAGTGAAAAAAAAGATCAATTCGTAAAATTCATCAGTAATTTGCCTCCGCTTCGTCCCGCTCAGCGGGACTTCGGGGGGCAGGCCCAAATCAGCCTTGCTCCTCAAAATGGGGGACAGGCGGTTTTGGCAGCTTCAACAACGAGCGCGAATCTCGTTTTGAACGTAAACGTTCCAAGTGTATTTTCCGACACGGCAAATTTTCTCACAACCATAGGGATAGGAGCTGACACGTCGGATGCGTCTGCATTGCTTGATCTGACGTCTGAAGATAAGGGTTTTCTTGCTCCGAGAATGACAACAGCTCAGAGAGACGCGATAGCTTCTCCGGCAACAGGTTTGTTTGTATATAACACTACGACAAACCAATACAATATGTATGATGGGACGATATGGAAGAATATAAGCGGAGGGGCTATAGGCGACGTGTCAACCGGTGACGCATTTACGGAGGCTGGAGCACAAGGAAATTCCTTCTACTTTCATGGTACGGGAGGAGGCAAAACTCAAGTAACAGCAGGAAACAGCTCGGGCAGCAGCAATGTATTAACATTTCCCGATAAGACAGGAACTTTTATCACAACGGGTAATCTTTCATCCATTACAACAACCGGAACAATCACTTCCGGAGTCTGGAACGGAACCGTAATTACTTCTGCTTATGGAGGAACAGGAGCAGATTTGTCAGCCGGAACTCAGGGAAGCCTTCCTTATTTTGTCTCAACAGGCAAGCTTGCATCTCTAGCTCCATCTACATCCGGATATATATTTTCAACGAACGGCGCAGGAGCAGCTCCTTCGTGGATTGACCCCGGAACGCTCCCAAGTTCTAATTTTTTTGAGCAAGTTTCCGGAACTCTTGCTCCCAAAATTACTACCCAGGATCTTTTGGTAGGCGGACAATCAACAGCTTCAGCTAAATTTGCTTTTATAAATGTTAACAACGGTATGCCTACAGCTTCAATTTCGGGAAATATTGTTTTGGATTCAGCAGGATCAATCCAGACCACAAAGAATCAAACCCTGACAATCGGCGGAAATACAACCGGAAATATAATTCTTTCTCCGCTTAACGGAAGCGGAAATGTGCGAGTTAACGGAACAACGACTCTCAATTCGCTTACATATACATGGCCATCTGAGGGACAAAGCGAGGGTTTTTCCTTGATTACAAATGGCAGCGGCACTCTGACGTGGGGTGATCTTGGAACATCTATTTCCAACTACTGGAGGCAGGCATCGGGAACTACATACACTGCTAATTCAACTGTAGATGTCTTAATAGGCGGAACCGCATCAGCTTCTGCTAAATTTGCAGTCTTAAATGTTAACAGCGGCACGCCGACAGCTTCAATTTCAGCGGGAACAGCAGGCGCGGCTTATCTTAACGCAACCGGAACTTTGGCAACCACAGCCAAGCAAACTTTAACTTTAGGAGATAGCAATACCGGAGAAATACTTCTTGCTCCGGGCGGGACTACGGCATTAACCGGAAGAGGAGCCAACCTGATTGCCGGAGGAACTTTAACCGGCTTAACCGGTTTGACCTCATCAGGAACTATTACGCTCACAGGAGAAACAATTACCGCGTCATCTCTAACATCTTTTACAGGGGGAGCAACTGCAATAGATTTTGCAGAATTTGATGTGGCAGCAGCTACTGGTTCTATCACAATTAACGATGGAGGGAACTTGGGAAATATCTCAATTGAGGGAACGATTTTGGATATTGACTCGCTTGATTTTGTAGGCGCAGGAACATTAACAACAGCCGATGCAACTGGATTAATCCTTGACTCGGGAGATGAAACCATTACTTTTGCCGCAGACAATACGACTCTTACGGCCGCAGGTCTTGCAACGATCACTTCTGCCGCAACTTTGGGAATTTCCGCAACAGCTCTCAATCTTGGCGCAGGATCAGCAGCAACCTTATCAACAGTATCAGATGACAATTTGACCTTGACTGCCCATGGAACAGGAGACTTGCTGTTACTTACAGATGCAGATACGGATCTAAAGCTTAGTGCTGCGGGATTTGCCGATTGCGGTGCTTTAACTACTGTTTCAAATGTGGTAACCTGCGGATCCGGAGGGGGTTCCAACTGGGATGTGGCAAACGGAACAATATTTCCAAAAATCGCAAGCCAAGATCTATTGCTTGGCGGAACAGCAACTTCTTCAGCCACATTTAGAGTAACAGGAAATTCCCCTTTTGCCGGGACAAATTCAGTGGCCTCAATTGCGGCAAAGACTTCATTTGCAGGTTTAGTTGTTGACAACACCATTGGCGACCTATTTACAGCTTCTTCATCCGGGCTGAATAGATTTGTAGTTAAGCAAAGCGGAAATGTGGGAATAGGGACAACTTTTCCTCAATATAAGCTGGATATCACAGGAGGTAATTTCAAAACACTTAATGTTGCTTCCAATTCTGCTTTTACAGTAACTCAAGGAGGCGCAGGAGGCAAATTAGCCGAGTTTAAGACCCATCTTCCCGGAGTTAACCAATTGACCGTAGATTACGCTTACAACCAGCTATCTACCATTATCAAGCCCAAATCATCTTTGGAATTTAGGTTAAAATCCAATGTTGTCTGGACAGCCAACACTGCATGGGACACTGCTGATACCGGCACTAATGCCGCGCCGGCTTTTGCTGACCTGGACAATGACGGAGATTATGATTTACTGGTTGGACAGAGCGCTGGAAACAGCAAGGCTTATCAGAACACCGGTTCAGTAACATCCCCAACCTGGACAGCCAATACTGCCTGGAATGCTCCTGATGTTGGAGATGAGGCGTCGCCGGCTTTTGCGGATTTAGATAATGACGGGGATTATGATTTGTTAATTGGAGAATACAGCCTTGGTAGCAGTACCACCCTCTACGGCTATGAGAATACCGGCTCAGCTTCTTCCCCAACCTGGACAGCCAAAACCGCCTGGGATATTTCTGATATTGGCGGGTCTTTGTACTCGCCGGCTTTTGCGGATTTAGATAATGACGGGGATTATGATTTACTGATTGGAGAGAATGCTGGAGTAAGCAAGGCTTATGAGAATACCGGCTCAGCTTCTTCCCCAAATTGGACAGCCAAAACCGCTTGGAATACTCCTGATGTCGGAGCTCAGTCCTCGCCGGCTTTTGCAGATTTAGACAATGACGGAGATTATGATTTACTGATGGGAGAGAGTTTAGGAACAACCAAGGCTTATGAGAATACCGGCTCAGTAACATCTCCAGTCTGGATAGCTAAAACCGCCTGGGATAGCACTACCGATCTTGGATCTTTTGCCCAGCCGGCTTTTGCGGATTTAGATAATGACGGAGATTATGATTTGCTGATCGGAGCATCGGGTGGAGTAGATTGGGGATACGAGAATACCGGTTCTGCTGTTTCTTCTTTAGTCTTAGGTGTTAACGGCCGTGTTGGCATCGGGACCAATTCGGCTTTGGCTAGTCTGGATGTTCGGGGAATAAGCGGTACAATACCTATTGCCTCATTTTCCGCAGTCACTTCTTTTGCTGGACTTTTGGTTGATAACTCAGGTGTCGGGGATATTTTCACCGCTTCCAAATCAGGAGCGACTAAGTTTACAGTTCTCAACAATGGAAATATTTCCTGGGCGGGAACAACGAATTTCCTGACAACTCTGGCTTCAGCGGCAACAGCGGCTCGGACAATTACTTTCCCTGACGCGACAGGAACAATTTGTTTATCATCAGCCAACTGCGCTTTTGACGGATTCTGGAACTCTGCATCAGGAGCTTTGTATTCAGGGAATACAACTATGGATTTACTAATCGGGGGAACAGGAACCGCGTCTGCTAAGTTTGGCTTTATCAATATTGCAGGAGGCAGTCCTACCGCAACTATCTCAGGAAATCTTTCCCTGGCAGTTCCCACAACCGCAGGAGCAAATACCTTCAATCTCTTAAACAACAGCACTCTTAATTTCCAAAGGTCTCCAGGCGGAGATGCGGGATTGGCAACAGTTTTGTTCCTGGCAAACAATGGGAATGTGGGAATAGGAACAGCAACTCCAACTACAAAATTATCTGTTGCAGGTGCAACCTCAACTATTTCTAATTCTTCAGGGAATCTGACCATTACTCCCGCCAGTAACCTTATAATTTCTTCCGGCAGCGTAGGTCTGGGGACAACAACGCCCGGCTTGAAACTTGATGTTCAGGATTCCCAAAGCGCGACTGCTGCGGCGCAAATTTATAATACCAATTCGGGAACAGACGCAGACGGTCTGGTTATAAAATTGGGCAATACTTCTACGACTGCAGTTGCCGCAACTAATCATTTCGCGAGTTTTGAAACATTTGGAATCGGAATTGTCGGATCTGTTCAGGGAAATGGGGGAACAGGAGTAACTTATGCAACCAGCGGAATCGCGGACTTTGCAGAATACTTTAGGAAAGATGCAAGTCAGCAAATTCCCTACGGCTCGGTTGTTTGTCTCAAGGATAATGGTCTGGCTGTTCCATGCGATCCTTCGGCAGGCTCAGGGCAAGGCACTATTATCGGAGTTGCTTCCGAACGTCCGGCATTTTTGGGAGGAGAAAATCTCGGAGATAAATCAGTGGCTGTTGGTATGGTCGGACAGGTCAGAACAAGAGTTTCAACTGCCAATGGGGAAATCAAGATAGGGGATCCGTTAACAACCTCTTCTGTTTCGGGTATTGCAGTCAAAGCGACAAGCGTAGGTCAGATTTTGGGTAAAGCTCTAGAGTCCTTCGATGATCAGGGTGAAGGGGAAATTTTGGTTTCTGTAAATATCACCTGGTACAATCCTTCAATCTATGTATCTTACGATGGAACGCTGGCGGGAATGGCGGATACAGTAGCTTCGATCGGCGACCAGCTGACCTTGCAAAACCAAACTTTAGCTTTACAAGGAGAGGCCTTGCGAAGCTGGCAGGCTTCTCAGTCCGCAAGCCTCGCGGAGCAGGTGAATTCTGTTTTGCAGAATGATCCGTTGTTTAGGCAATCACAAGATAAAATTACAGATCTTGAGTCCAGGCTTAATCTTTTGTCGCAAAAAGTTGATCAACAGGCTTCCATTTCCGCGTTCTTATCGGACATTATTAACGGCCAGACTTTGGGGGCTTCAGCCAGCGCAGTTTTGGATCTTGGCCTGCCCGCAATGCTAGCGCAAGCGTTGCAGGCGGGCGATGTTGAATTAAATAACGCGACGATTTCCGGAAATCTCATGGTTTTGGGCAGAACCACAGTTTCGGACTTGGGAGTTACGGGCAATATCAATGCCGGACTTTTGGCAATTCACGGCTTGGATGGAGAGATAAATACATTGGCCGGAGACTTATATCTGCAAAAATCCGGACTTGGAGGATTAGATATTCTTGATGGAAAAATTACAATTGATGCTTCGGGCAATCTTACTGCCACGGGAACAATCACCGCTGACGAAATTAAAGCAAATAACTACACTGTTTTGGGAGGAGAGAGTATTGGATCTGCAAGCATCTCTGCGGGTTTGACATTTATTGAAATCGTAACCCCAATCGCATCCGAAAGCTCCAAGATATTCTTGACAGCAACATCGCTTACGGATAGACAGCTTACTGTTATTGAAAAATCAATCGGCCGCTTTAAGGTCGCCATCCCATCACCAACCACCGCACCAATTACCTTTGACTGGTGGATAGTGGGGAACAAAAATTAACTGTGAAAAAGAAAAGTTTAATTGCGGAACAACTAACAGAAAAAACTTTAAGGGAATTAAGTATGGGAAAATATGGGAATATGCGGGAGAATATGAGAAAACCCGTAAATTCCCCCTTGACTCGCCGACAGGCGGTTAAACTCCCGTTTAGAATTCCAATAATTGAAAGAACGATTCGTCAAGCGCAAAGTCTTCAGGGTTATAAAGCGTCGGCATATTGGCAGACAACGTCTCTCTTACGAGACCTAATAGAGCTTTACCTAGAAATTATTCCTTCTCATCAGTTCCGAAGAAAAACACAATTGGAAGATGCAGCTCGAAGTATGGTCGCGACAATTGAAGAGGGATGGGCGAGACCGTCTACAAAAGAATATCTTGACTATCTTGGTTTTGCTCAAGCTTCTCTTACCGAAGTGAGGGGAGATGTAGAAAGATTGCATACGGATGGATATTTAAAAGTGGGAAAATTTTTCATTCCTACTCCTTCCCGTAACTTCCCATATCCTCCTGTAAATTCCCGAATAAATCCAACAAAATACGGGACAATACGGGAAAGATTGCGGGAATATACGGGGCGGGATATTCAGGCAAAAGATTTACCTATGAAGTTTTTATTGAATTTGTCAACAAAGCAGATTATCCTTTAAAAAACACAGTCTTTGGGTTGCAAGAGAAAATTATTAAAACGGAGAAAAGCAAGCTTTAAGCTATGAAGTTTAACAGAAAAATCATATTTTTTGGAGTTTTTTTAGGCGTTACTGTGGTATCAGCGTTACTTTTTGTTGCTTGGCGGTTTTCCCAAAAACCAACAGGGGAAACTGCTGCTGTCAAAGCTGTCGCGGGAGAAAGCCAAGGTATTGCAGGGCAGGGAGACTCATCGGATGCGTCAGTAAGCGCAAATATTGACCCGTTGCAAAAGTCAGATAACTCTAATTTTCCCCAGGAATTAATTGAGAAAAGAACCGAAAGCTCAAAAACCAGTTTTTTGGGTTACAGGGAAGACGGCAGGGCAAGATATTCTCTGGACAGCTCAATCGGAGCCATTCATTACAAAGATGATTACGATAATCCCAACGAGCAATGGAAAGATATTGATCTGACCTGGGAGGGTAATAAAATTACCAAAGCGCCTTACGAGCTAACCCGTGAAGGCGACAAGATTACTGTCAGAGACAAGAAAACAGGTAATGTTTCCACGATTGAGTTATTGGATGTTAAGCCGGGCGGATTAAAAAAAGAGATTGTGCCTGAAAATACCCGAGTCAGTTTCAGACATACTTTGCCTTCAGACAATATTCCTTTTGAATCCAAGTTCAGGATTACCGGCAATATCCCGCTCATTGCCCGGGCTTTTGATGATGAAGGCGAGATATCTTTAGAAACTACACTGAAAGACGGCATACTTACCGAGAAGCTAACCGGAGGGGTTAAAGACAAACAAACAGGGCAAGCCAGACCGGTCAAAGGTGAAATCAGAATAGACCCTACCCTGGACTTGCAGGTGGGAGCGAATGGAGATGATGGAATAGTGTATGGCACTAGTCAAGGTTCGGGGGGCACGTTTGGCAATGGTGGCTGGATTGGTCTTTTACTATTTGGAAAAGGGAGCTCCAATCTATATAACAACTGGACGAGGTTCACCGGTATTACTATAATTTCAGGAGCAACTATAACTGTTGCCTATCTAACATATACCGGAGGCAGTAGTCTTCCGGGCACAGGTAATACGGTTTATAGTGATATTTGGGCGAATGATACGGGAACACCAGTTGCCCCTACTACTGCTTCCGAATATTGGGCGTTGGTAAAAACTACCGCTACTGCGGCATGGGACAGCATAGCGAATTGGAGTACTGGTACACAATACAATACGCCCAGCCTGGTAGCCTTAGTACAGGAACTTGTAGATTCCTATAGCTATAGTAATGCAGCCATGCAATTTATGCATTGGGATGGCGGTTCTTCTGCTGATGCTTACAGAGGTCCTTATGATTATTCCGGCTCTGCAGCTGGAGCCACCAAGCTCCACATTGAGTACTCGCCGCCCACTGTAAATATTCAAGGAGTTGACTTGCAGGGGATAAATATAGACTGATATGTCTAGGCTTTTGCCTGAATCCCTAGTAGCCAGAGGACTGCTTCTTTTTTGTAACGCCTGTCTCCTCTTGAGTTGATTCTTATTGCAGGCAATTTTCCTCTTTTACCCCATCTTTTGATTGTGAGGGGAGAAACTCTTAAGATTTGCGCGACCTCGCGGACTGTCAGAAGATCAGGAAGATTATCTATTGATATTGTTTGATTGATCATGGGTTAGCGAGTATAACATTTATAATCATTATAATTGTTATAATAATTATATTAATCTTACAATAGCAAAGTATAACAATGTTTGTCAATAGTCAAAATAGTATTGAGTATTAAGTATGAAGTATATAGTATAGAAATATGAATAGGAAAATTAAATCGTTTACCGATTTAATAGCTTGGCAAAAAGCTCATGTCTTAGCAGTTAAGATATATAAAATAACGGAAACATTTCCACAAAAAGAAACTTATTCATTAACTGATCAAATAAGAAGGTCTGCAACTTCAATTAGCTCCAATATTGCTGAAGGATTTTCAAGACAAAGCAAAAAAGAGAAGATTCAATTTTACTACACTGCAAAAGGGTCTCTCACTGAATTACAAAATCAACTTCTTATAGCAAGAGATGTTGGATATCTGGCAAAAGAAGTATTTAATGATATTGCCAATCAGACTGTTGAAGTAAGTAAATTGCCTAATGGATTGATTAAGTCTATTAAGAAAATTAAATAAATACAGAGTATTTGTACTAAGGAAATTCCTATATACTCAATACTCTATACTTAATACTATTTCAACTCCACGGTTGCTCCGGCTGTTACTAATTTAGCCTTGGCTTCTTCTGCTGTTTTTTTGTTAACCTGTGTCATTACTTCTTTTGGTGCTCCATCAACCAAATCCTTTGCTTCTTTAAGTCCCAATGTCGGAACTAACTCTCTCAAAGCTTTGATGACCTGGATTTTCTGCGCGCCTGAATTAGCAATAACAACGTTAAACACAGTCTGTTCTTCCTTGGGTTCTGCGCTTGCTGCTGGCGCACCCACGTTTGACGTGGCGACCATTGCTTGAGCTGATACTCCGAATTTTTCTTCAAGAGCTTTTACCAAATCAGAAAGTTCCAATACAGACATTTCTTCAACCTGTTTTAATAATTCTTCTTTTGTTAATTTTGCCATTATGATTTCACCCCCTTCTCTTATAGTGTCATCCTGAGTGAAACGAAGGATCTACTTTATTCTAAGCGTAGATTCTTCACTTTGTTCAGAATGACAATATTATGTCTTTATTTTTTCAACCGCTTTTAAAGTCATAACGAACTCCTGTATATTCCAAAGGAGAGAGCGGTGTAAGCCTGAGATTGGGGATTTGAGTCCGATAACCAATTGGGTGAGTAATACTTCTCGAGTTGGAAGAGTAGAAAGTTTTAATAATTGTTCGCTTGTCATTTGTGCTCCATCCAAAATTCCGAATTTGATTGAAGGAAGATTTAATTCCTTGATCATTTTTGCCAATTCTTTCAAGGGCATTATGGGATCTCCATACAGAAAGAGAGTCGCGGTAGCATCTTTCAAGCTGAGAGTTGAAAGTTGAGAGTTGAAAGTTTGACTTCCGCTAAGCGCCAGTTTTATCAATGTATTTTTGGTTGCGACAAAATCCGCATCCAGAACTTGAACTTTCTTTTTGAGGTTTTCCAATTGCTTGTGGGTTAGTCCCTGATAGCCTGTAAAAACCATACCTTTTGCTCTGTTAACTTTTTCAAGTAACCCCGCAACGATTTTTTCTTTTTTAGCCCTCGAAGCACTTGTGCGTTGGTGCGAAGTGGGCATTTT
>CAZYIC010000015.1:0-22306 GCA_964646925.1 uncultured Gammaproteobacteria bacterium | reverse complement strand
GCGCTCCTGTCAAATCCGCATGCCCCAAACGCACAGCCTTGACTTCGGCTCCATAAAGATTTATTCCTGCTTCAAGCCTTTCCAGAATTTGGTAGTCAAAAAACGCCCTTCGGTTCGCAATTTTCATTACTGTAAATAATTTTCTCCTGTTAAATCAAGGACAATTTTTATCCCGTCTTCAACTTCTTGGAGCTTGGACTTGGAGACATGGCCAATTAGTTTTATTAGTCGATTTTTGTCAATTGCTCTTATCTGCGTAACCAGAATGACTGAGTCTTTCGCAAGCCTGGTTTCTTTCTTGGAAATAAACAATCTTTCTGGCCCTAAGATTTTATAAGCCTGCGATGACAATGGAATTACAATGACTGTAGGAGATATGCTGTTAACATCATTACTAGAAACAATTAGGCATGGCCTTTTTTTAGCAATTTCAAAGCCTTGTCCTGGGCGAAGATCCGCAATCCACAAATCTCCTCTTTTTATTCCGGCCATCCTTCTACCTCGGTTACCGACCACTCCTTCATAACAGCCTCATCAAATTTACGATTTGCCTTAAGACTCTTTATAAGTTCACTTTTTATATTTCTTTTCTTTCTCAATTTTTCAGATAAGGTTTTTGTAATAAAACGACTGCGTTTCCCAAAAGGAACGGCTATTTGCAATTGCTTAATAATATTGGTAGGCAGGCTAATGTTTATACGTTGTGTTTGCATAGAAACTCCTTAATACACAATAATTATACACAACTCTATTCTATTGTCAATAGGTTGCATAGTAAGTACAGTGTAAATTCGCCAAATTAGCTTCGCAAGGAGAGACCTTGCGAAGCTAGTGTTCCTTGTGGGGTTAAGAGATGGATGTTCGCCCCGGCGAGTACCTATACTATGGGTTTGCACGTGGTCTCCATAGGGTGTATAATATCCGCCATATGGGTTCTGTAGAGGAGGAGAAAAAACTAAAAGAAGTGGAAGTTGAAAGACTTCGTAATATTCTAAAAAAGTTTGGAGTAAGAGAAAAGCTAAATCGAGTAAGGGAACAAATTTGGAAAGAAGGGGAAATAAACGGACTATTAAAAGGAGTAGAATATCAGGAGCAAATCAAAGGAAGCGTTGTTGAATTGCGACTACATACTTCCTACCCTGATCTTAGGTCTGAATGGAGAGAGGGAAAAGTTATTAAGGACATTTTTTATCCTCAAGGAAGGACTACTATGTCAGAATTCTGTGTACCTAGTAATAGTATTGCTGTCTTAACCGTTGGAGCGGCAAGTGTTAATTCTATAGAAGCTGCAAAAGCAGCTGATGATCTTGACATTTCAGAAGTAGGGGATCACGTCTATATTGCCTTTCGAACCATAACTGATGAACAATGGGCAGACGTGTGGTTAACAAAAGATGCGCCAAGTAATGGCTTCTATTTCAATGGTTTTATTAGAAAGATGAGGATTAATGGCGTAACCGATCTAGGGGTGTCTCAATTCATAGATAGAAACTTACTAGAATTTACTAACAGTGAATTTTTACCAAACAGAGCCCGTGCGCAAGAGAAAAGCAAATTCTATAAATAATAGATTTGAATATAGAAGATGTTTTCTTGATTTAGGCTATTTAACGATAGTTTTAAGATTAAGTTTATTTCCCAATAATTATCAAAGCGTCGGTGGAGGAGGATGGCGGGAGGTCGGAAGAGGACGAAGTAATAGTGTAATCTTTGGCGAGGTCTTTTTTGAGGAGATTTAAAAACGCGCTCTTTTCCTTTTTTACCTTGATCGTCATTCCTTGATAATTATAATTATCCGCATTTCCGGTTGAGGCAACGGAATAGCCAAGTTTTTTGAATAGGTTTGCCGCTTTTGCCCCTGCGCCCTCAATACCGCTTCCGTTTTCTACAGTGATTGACAGCTTACTTCGATCAAGTCCGGATTTGTCTACGGGAGATGCCTTTCTAAGTCCGATTTCCACTTTTTTCAAAAGATCCTGTATTTGAGTAGCCTCTTCGGATTTTACAGGAAATTTTGCTTTGTTGCTGTCAAGCATTTTTTCTGCAGCCAAAAATAAGTCTCTTGCCAGATTTTTATTTAGATCCAAAAGACTTTCTCCCTCATCATATTTTTTTTGAGCTTCGGGATAGATTTGCGCAAAAAGCGTTTTAACTTTTGCGCTATTTTGTTGTTTTATGGCTAAGAAAATGCTAAAAATAAGAACGAAGATAATAATAATAGCAGTGATTAAAAATATTTTTTTTGTTGGTGCAATTTTAAGATTTGGTTTCTTTCGCCAGCCGGCGGATTTTGATTTAAGTATTGATAGATATTTATAGAATGGCGAAACTTGTTTTTCCATTGTCTCTTCCTCTTGTTTTATCTTCCCCTCCCGCAACGGCCTCGCAAGCTCGTCCTGCGTGTCGGGCGGGTCAGCCAATGGTTTTCCGTATTTGATGATAATTGCAGAGATTTTCCCGTTTTCCGCTTTGTGTATTTTCGGAGCAAAAGATTCGGCAATTTCCGAGGGTAAGCCATTGGTAAGATTTAAATTGAGATCATCATTGGCGATAACCTCCGAGAATGCGTCGGTTGCCAAAACTATTAAGTCCGCCTCTTTCAGAAACCCTGAAGAAGAAATTATATCATGCGAATCGTTCGCCGAAGAAAGCACCAAGCCAAATTTATCTCCTCTTTTTAGAAAAACCTTGCCTTTTCCCAGAATAAATAAATATAAAATATTGTTAACAAAAGCACAAGCGACAAAAGAAATATTTACGTTTTCTCTTTTCTTTTGAAAAGTATTGAAAATTGCAGTTTTTATTGATTCCAGATTTTTTTTCTCAATTGTAAAAAATTCCTGTTCGAGTTTTTCAAGAAGGTCGCGTCCCAGGGGGTTGAGAGATTCCGAGTCTTGGTTTAAGTCTTTCTTCTTTTCCAAAGACAAGACGGCAAAGAGTTTTCCGGCATTGTACGCTTGAGACCAGGAGTTTAAGGTAGGCGTTGCAACTATTTTTGAGAAGGATATATTGTTATCCATTTTCTAAAGTATAACAATTGCCATTACAAAAAGCGAAATTCCAAGAACGATATTGATTATGGAAATTGTTCTAAGTATTGTTTCGGCGTGGGGGAGGTGAAGAATTTGCTCCATGACTCTGACTTGAGTAAAAACAATGAATGTAAAAATTATATAGAAAAATATTGCAATAAGAGTAATTATCTTAATCCAGAAAGCAGGATGCAAAAAATTTAAAAAACTTAAATCCATATTGTTATTTTCCGATAAGGTCTCCAATTATGTGAGTTGCTTCTCTTGGTTTTGGAACAGAATCTGCTTCAAAATTCCTCTCGTTTCCCGCTGTTTGCACAAAAACATTCCCATAGTTAAAAATGGCAGGGATAAATCCGGACTGAGTGTAATTAACATCTTCAATATGGCTTAGGTTGGTAACCGCAATGTTATGCACCACAATCTCCGAATAGTCTATGTCTACAACCCTTTCCGAGGAAACAATAAATACATTATAAAACCAGTGCAGAAAATTTATAAATATATAGGAAATTACAATAAGATAATAAAATAAAACATAAATTGTTGCGAAGCGGGGTGCCAAAGGGGAGGAGAGAAAATTTACTCCGAATTTTGGTAAAAGAATTAAAATAATTATGGGAACTATTGCAAGAATTAAACTTAAAATAATCCATGAAAGATTTGTTATAAAATGGGCTCGTAAAAATAAGATAATTGATTCGTCTTGTTTTTGAGTTTGAAATCTTACTCCCGCCGGGTTTTTACAAAAAGAGGACAGGATGTTCATATGGGACTCAATGGTTTTTTTTGGCGCTACAAAGATGTCATTCATTTTCTCTCTACATTATAAAGGATTGATTTTAAAGAAATATAGCCGGGTGCTCTTAAATTAAAAATTTGTTTAAAGTCAGATCCCCCTATTGTTATATGGCCTCGATTAGTGTCAAATGTAATATTGGCTGTTTTTCCGTCAGTGCTGTATGTTACGGATACGTTTGAGATGGAGCCAATACTTCCTTCTCCAACAGAATTAGCCAAATCTCTTGCCTCGCTTATCGAGTACGGATTTCCTCCCCAGCAGGAAGTTGTTGTCGGCGTAATTCTTCCGTTATCAACACCCGATTTATTCTGAATTAGATATGCATTGAGTATATCTGACATTTCTTCAAGGTTCAGCCAGGGATGTGATCGGCCACAAGTTGCAGAAGATATGGAATAATATTGCGTATACCAGGCTTTGTAAAACCATGGGCTTCCCGCCATCTTCTCATATGCTCCACCTGTCCATGTGTCCTTACTGCCTGAAGTCGTATCCCAACCGGAATTATTTCCATATCCGCCAGTTGTTGAGGAATATTGGGCATTCGGTCCTCCTTCCAGTACCCAGCCTCGTGTTTCGCTAACTGCTTCTTCCCATGCGCCGCCTTTGTTTTCATCTTTATATACCTGGCAAGATTCGGTTGCACATATAGATCCGCCGCGTCTTATTGCATATGTCCTTGCGGCAACCGCCTGAGCTTTCAGCGCTTCCTTTGGAAACGAATTGGGCATTTCATAAATACGCTTCATGTATTCGTCTTCAAAAGCCCTGGTTCCATAACCTTCAACATCTATAGTTCCCGGAACTGCAAAGCTCTTGTTAAGGGTTGATCCGGGATAATAAAAAGCCAGAATTTGTTCGGCGTTTTGACCGACATCTGCCCGTCCTTTGGCTCCGTACTGGCTCATACCGTTTTTGTGAGTAAAAGCGCCAAAAGAAAATGCGGCAAAAGCTGGTGAAAATCCCGGGTTATAATTTGGGGAGGCTTTGGGATCATCCGCCAAAGGAACATCTCCGACAGATGTTGTAAAAGTTCCCGCTTTTGTATTTAAAATTTCCTCCTGTTTTGCCGAGAGTTTTGCGATTTGTCCTGAGAGAACCGACTGATATGCTCGCGCACCCTTAACAATATCTTCGATTTTTTCAGATTCTTCATCAAGACCTGCCTTTACGACAGCAAGTCTGGTTTGCTCCGATTCCAGATTTTGTTTTTTTGTTTCCAAATCCGTAATCGACAACGCAATATTTGTAATAATTGCTTTGTCCTGATCTGTTGCCGCTTTTTGGTATACTAAAGTTCTCGTAATTTCTTTGGCAGATTGACTGGATAAGAAAGCAACGATTGGAGAATTATAATAGCTTTTTATATAAAAATCCCTAATTGTTCTCTCCAAAATTTTTTCTTGTTTCTCCAAATTTTTATAGCCTTCGTTAATATTTTCTTTTTTTATCTCAATATCATTTTCAATTGACTTAACCCTTTCTTTAATGCCTGTAATTTGAGTTTGCATGCTCTGCAATTGAGATTCCAAAGGCTTTGTTGCTTTAACAGACATTTCATAGGCTTTTTGAATTTCGTTAAGGCATCGTTCGATCGCAGGAAGGTTTAGCGTTGCGGGATTGGAGCATTCATTGTTTTGGGCTTTTATGTTGTCGGTATGACTAAAAGCAACAGTTATTGAAAAAATGGCAATAAGTAAGCACAGGGACTTTTTCATAAGAGTTGATACATTATATCAAAAACAATAGCGGCGAAGTTTGTGCGTATTGCAAAATTAAGGAAAAGTTGATATCATTGGGTTTATTATGGAAGAAACAGCGTTTCAGCAACCCGCACAGTTCAATTATTCAACTCCCCAAACTTCCAATAAATCAAAAAAATTTTTATTTGCAATTATTTTTCTTATCTTGCTTGGGGGCGGTATTTTTGCAGCTCAAAAGTTCTTTTTCGGTCAGGAAACCAAAATAGAAGAACTTGCAACTACTCCGACTCCGACAGAATATCAATTTCCAACAGATACTCCTACGCCTACTCCAACCAGTGAGCCGGAGAGCCCGACCGCTACTCCAACAGTTACGGTAAATCCGGTAGATCAGGCAACGGGACTGGATAGAAGCACACTTTCGATTGAAATTCAAAATGGAAGCGGAGAAGTAGGAGCAGCGAGCAAGGGATCGGATATTCTTAAAAGTTTTGGATATAAAATTATTTCAACCGGAAATGCCGACAATTTTGACTATGAAAACGCAACAATAAAAGTTAAAAGTACGAAAACTAATTTTTTGGCGCTTCTTAAAAAAGATCTGGGATTTAGTTATACGATTGGAAGCGCTTCAGCTGATCTTGATTCTTCCTCAACCGCTGACGCACTTGTCATTATCGGTAAGTAGCGAATTATGTTTGAAGTTATTCCCGGAATTTTGGAGAAAGAGTGGAGCGAGATTGAAAGAAAAATAGAAATTGTTAAGCCTTTTGTAAAATCAATTCATGTGGACATTATTGACGGAAAATTTGCCCCCAACCTTACTTTTTTAGACCCAAAGCCATTTTCCAAATACTCCCAAGATTTCTTTTTAGAACTTCACATGATGGTAGAAAACCCGATTCAATATCTAAAACCTTTTGCTGATGCCGGATTTAAAAGATTTATTGGTCAAATAGAGAAAATGCCGGACCAGGCGGAATTTGTTGCTCAGGGACAATTGTTGGGAGAAGTAGGGCTGGCAGTTGACGGACCGACGGACTTATCCGCAATTAAAGTTCCGTATGAGGATTTGGATTGTTTATTATTAATGACGATTAAAGCGGGGGAATCGGGACAAGAGTTTAATACGGAATATTTGACAAAAATTAAGACCCTTCGACAAGCTCAGGGTCAATTTCCAGTTCTGGAAATTGATGGGGGAATAAATGGTCAAGTCATTATTCAAGCGAAAAATGCCGGCGCCACCAGATTCGTTTCAACCAGCTTTATTTTTAATAATCAAAATCCACAAGAGCAATTTAACATTCTTAATAAATGCTTGGAATAGATTTAGTTTATCTGTCCGAATTTGAAAAGAAATTAAAAGGCCTTGATTTGAGCAAGGTCTTTTTATCGCACGAACTTTCTCAGAATAAATCTTTGGAAAGTTTGGCTGGAATTTTTGCAGCAAAAGAAGCATTTCTCAAGGCAATCGGCAAGAAAGAAGACTGGCTTTCTGTTTGGATCGAGAAAGCCGAATCCGGAAAACCGGAAATTAAGTCGTTATTTATTAAAAACAAGCAAAAAGCAGAAGTAAGCATTTCCCATGCGGGAGAATACGCAATTGCAGTAGTAATTATTTCATGAAAACACTTATTGACCTGTTTAAATCTTTTAAAAATAGGGATTCGGAGGTTTTTGTTTACAGAACCGGAGTAAGAAGATTTACATTTACTTATCCCGTACTTTATTCTTCTTCTTTGAAAATGGCCGCATATCTTTTACACCAGGGTATAAAAAGGGGAGACAGGGTTGCCATATGGGCGCCAAATGATCCCTTTTGGGCAGTTTCCTATTTTGGAATTTTGCTAATTGGCGGGATTGTTGTTCCGATAGATTTTGCTTCCGGAAAAAAGAGGGCGGAAACTATAGTGAATCTTTCAGGCGCAAAATTTATTATTCAAAGTATTTATAAGTTCGAAAAGCTTCCGCCATCAGGCGGTTTACGAACAACAATAATTGAAGACCTGAATTTTTTATTAAAATCCCAAAAACCAATCGAAAAATTACCTGCAATTAAATCTGACGATATTGCGGAGATTGTTTACACATCCGGCACAACAGGGGATCCGAAAGGAGTGATTTTAACTCACAGAAATATTGTTTCAAATATTTTAGGCGCATGCAATCATATTTCGCTCCCAAAACCTTTTAATTTTTTATCCGTTTTGCCTTTGTCCCATATGTTTGAGCAAACAGCCGGATTTCTGATCCCGCTTTTCAGGGGAGATAAGATTATTTATCTGAGAACTATAAAACCCTCAAGCATTATGGAAGCATTTAAATATGAAAAGATTTGCGCGATGCTGACCGTTCCCAAATTCCTTTCTTTATTAAAAAATACAATTGAAAGAGAGCTTGCCGTCAAGCATTTAAATGTTTTTTTGGGCTCGGGATTTTTAAGGAAAATTATTTCTCCTTTTATACGTAAAAAGTTTGGGAGTAATTTCCAAATGTTTATTTCGGGAGGAGCAGCTTTGCCGGTAGATGTTTTTATATTCTGGAAAGAAATGGGAATTAAAGTGATCGAAGGATACGGATTAACAGAATGCTCTCCGATAATTTCTGCGAATACGTTTGGAGAGCAAATTCCGGGATCTGTTGGAAAGACTCTTAAAGATCTGAAGATCAAACTTGACAATCAAGAGCTTTTGGTAAAAGGAGAGAATGTTTTTTCGGGGTATTATAAAAACCCGCAAGAGTCACAAAAAGCTTTCAAGGACGGGTGGTTTAGGACGGGTGATTTTGCAAAAATCGACGAAAATGGACATCTTTTTATAAAAGGCAGAAAAAAAGATGTGATTGTGAATGCGTCGGGAATTAATGTTTATCCTGATGAAATCGAAGTTGTTGTTAACAAAATAGATGGCGTGAAAGATTCATGTATTATAGGTCTTGATAAAGGCGAAGGAGAAGGGGTTCATGCAGTACTGCTTCTTAGTAAGAAAAATGCGGATGTTAGCAAAATTATAAAATCTGCAAATGAAAAATTGGATCCTCTGCAGCAAATCGAGGGATTTTCACTATGGAAGGACTTTGATTTCCCAAGAACGACTACCTTAAAAATTCAAAAATTTAAAGTAAAAGAAAGACTATTAAGGGGAGGTAAAAAAGAAAATGGCATTGTCAGCGATTCCCTTATCTCCATTCTTGCAAATGTCAGCAGGAAGCAAGGGTCGGAAATTAAGGAGAATTCGATTCTAACATCTGATTTAGGCCTTAACTCTTTATCTAGACTTGAATTAGTAAATTATTTGGAACAGGAATATAGAGTAGATTTGGAAGACACAATTATAAATCAAAAAACAACTGTTTCGGATTTAAGGAAACTTCTTGAAAAAAGAGAAAAAACAAAAAAACAAAGAGGGCTTTGGCTATGGCTAAACAATCCTCTGGGGCGTTCAATTAGAGAGGCTTTAGATACTGTTTTTCAAAAACCTTTTTCCAATTTGTTTTTTGATTTAAAAGTAAAAGGTCTTTCGAATTTGGAAAACATGAAGGGGCCGGCTGTTTTTATTTCCAATCATGTAAGCTATCTTGATCAGCCGGCGATTATGTATTCTTTGCCGCGTCGCATTAGATACGATATTGCTAGCGCAACAAGAGAGGAGTTCTTCTTTAGCGAGAAAGGGACCCCATTGTTTAACAAAATACTTTTTCCTTATGCAATGATTGCATTTAATACGTTTTTGCTTCCTCAAAAATCAGGATTTAGAAAAAGCCTATCGTTTATGGGTAGTCTTGTTGATGAGGGGGTTAGTATTCTAATCTTTCCGGAGGGATCCAGAACCAGAGATGGTAAACTTCAGGATTTTATGTCGGGTTTGGGACTGATAGTCAAAGAGCTTCAGGTGCCTGTTGTTCCGATTAAAATTGTCGGCATGGATAAAATTTACCCCAGAGGCGCAAAGTATCCCAAAAAAGGGGAATGTACGGTTATTTTTGGCAAGCCAATAGAATTTACAACAGAAACACCCGGTGAAATTATCCAAAAATCAAGAGAAGCAATTCTCAACTTGACCCCAAAATAAAAAAGTGCAAGACTAGAGATGAGCCCGCCTAAGCTTGCCGTTCACCTTTTCAGAACTATTCGTTCACGGCTCACGGTGCGCTTTAGCGGCGGGTAAAGAGGTGTACTTGTATGAAAAAGCAGCTTAGGATTCCAAAATTCAAAAATGAAGATCAGGAGGCAGAATTTTGGGCAAATTTAGACCTTTCGGAATATTTGGAGCCATCGGATTTTGAAAGGGTTAGTTTTCCTAACTTAAAACCCACTTCCCGCTCTATTTCAATTCGAATTCCGGAATATCTTATCAATAGGGTTAAGGAAAAAGCAAACGAAATCAATATTCCCTACCAATCTTTGATAAAGCAGTATATTAAAAAGGGTGTTTTTTCCTCGAACTAACTGCTTACATGGTTAATTTATGGAGCCAAAAGAAATAGTTTAAAACCTCAAAAATTAAGGCGAGGATAATTTCGTCTGCGTACGCTCTAATGCTTAATATTTTGCGTATTGACAAAGTATGTACAGGAAGTATAATATATTTGTGACCCGTTCGACATCGCTCAGGGTCATGTTGAGTATAATCGAAACATGAGGTATAAGGGTTATAGAATTGAATTCTCTGAAGCGAAAAATTTACTATTAAAGGAAACCAGAGGAATGGGATTTGATGATGTAATTGCCGCTATTGAAGGGAAAAGAATATTAGGCGATCTTAAGCATAAAAATAAAAAATATATTCACCAGAGAATATTGGTAATAAAAAGGGATGAATATGTTTACGCTGTGCCTTATGTAATGGATTGGAAAAGGAAAGTAATTTTTTTGAAAACTGCCTATCCCAGCAGAGTTTTGACAAGTAGATATGTGAAAGGAGGAATGAAAAAATGAAAGCTATGCTGAATAAATATGAACAGAGAATTGAAGACGCTTTGTCTAAAGGCGAATATACTAGCACTTCTGATTTAGAAGATACAAAAGAGCTATTTCAGGAGGCAGCTAAAAATTACCGGGAGTTACGGGAAACAAAAAGTATTACCTTACGGGTTAATAAAGAAGATCTTATTAAAGTTAAAGTCAAAGCTAGAAGGAATGGTCTTCATTATCAAACTTTAGTCAATTTGTTAATTCGTCAGTATGTAAGAGAAGAAACAGAGGTAGTTTTATAATTAGTTAGAATTTGGGTGTAGGAGTGGGGATAAAAGTGCAGTTGACCGAATTTTCCGTGCCTTTTATAAAATATTCTTTTCTTCCAATACAGTTTTTTTGAATCACATTGGAAGGAGCGATGATTCTACCGGCACTGGCGCTTGCTGTTTTTTGGAGAAGATTAACCATAATATTATGCCAAATAGGAGCTGCTCCTGTAATTCCTGAGGCAAGACTTTGACTCATAGGGCTGTTGTCATTATTTCCAACCCATACGGCCACGACATATTTAGGGGTATATCCAATAGTCCAATTATCCCTTTTGTTGTCAGAAGTTCCTGTTTTTACAGATACATAATGATTCGGAATATTTAAAGGAGAATTAACGCCAAACTCCATTGCGCGTGCCCTATTATCAGCCAAAATATCGGATATAATAAATGCAATTCCCGGATCAATTACTTTTGTCTTTTCTCCGCCAGCCGGCGGATCTTTTTTTTCCTCCAGAATATTTCCCGAAGAATCGGTAATTTTAAGAATGGGATTTAAATTAACCCTATTACCTTCATTTGCCAATACTCCATATACGGTTGCCATGTCTGTCATTTTTACATCTGCTGCTCCAAGAGTAATTGCTAATCCGTAGTTCTCAGGGTCACTCCAAGTTGTAATGCCCATTTTCTTAGCGAGATTAACCATATTGGAGATGCCGATTTTTGAAAGAACCTTTACAGCGGGAATATTTATGGAATTAGACAGTGCAATTCTTAAGCTCATTTTTCCATGGAACCTTCCGTCATAATTCACAGGAGAGTATGAAGGCGAATTAAAAAATTTGAATGTAATAGGACTGTCGTCAAGAATCGTCGCAGCGGTAAAACCATTTGATAATGCGGCTAGGTAAGTCACTGCTTTTATGCTTGATCCCGGTTGTCTTTGCGCTATCACCACATTAAAATTACCCGAGTTTATGTCGGAATAATCACGGCTTCCAACCATAGCTAATATATCACCATTTTTAGGATTAGTTACGATACTTGCGCCATTAGTTAAATTAAGGTATGCATTTTTTTCTACCTCTTCCGATACAATTTTTTGTGCCATTTCTTGAGTTTTAAGATCAAGACTGGTTGTTACATATAATCCGCCCTTTTCAACCATCCCTAACCCATACTTTTTTATAAGTAAATCTTTTATATACATGACAAAATGAGGCGCATAAATAGGACTTTCGGGATCTGAAAAAATAAGCTCTTCTTTCAATGCCTCCTGTTTCTCTTTCGAAGTGATATATTTTAGATCTTCCATTCTGTTAAGAACATCGGTTTGCCTCTTTTTCCATAAGGAAGAAGACGGATTATATGGAGAATAAATAGTTGGCGCTTTTGTTAATCCTGCCAAAAATGCACTTTCGGAAAGCGTAAGATCTTTTACCTGTTTGTTGAAATATCTTTCTGTTGCAGCTTCAATTCCCCAGGCAGTTCCGCCGTATGGCACCTGGTTGAAATACATTTCTAAAATTTGGTCCTTGGTATAGATTCTATCTGCCCAAAATGCCAGAATTATCTCCTTGATCTTTCTTTTTATACTGATCTCCGGGGTTAAAAGCGTAGACTTAATCAGCTGTTGGGTAATAGTTGATCCTCCCTGCAGGGATTTACCCGATATATCAGCAATTAAAGCCCGGATAATTGCTGAAATATCTATCCCTGAATTTTTATAAAAATTTTTATCTTCAATTGCAATTGTCGCATTTTTAAGATGCTTGGGAATAGAAGAAAGAGGGATTAATGTTCTGTTCTGATTTGCATAAATCTGATACAAAAGAACATTATTTCTATCGAAAATTTTTGTTGTCAGGGGAACTTGCTGAAAACTTAACTGCTTTGGGCTAGGCAGTTCTTGCAAAAAAATAATAACAGTCAGAGGAATAAAAACAAAAACAAGAGAAAAAAAACTGCCTATAAAAAAATATTTCATTTTTACTCCTATCGGAAGGGGAAAAATTTGAATGTTTCGGCTCCTCTTGATGCTAATTTTCCTTTTCGTCCTCGTTTTTCGGCTGCCATGTCTTATCCTTTTCCAAAAACTATAAATGACTGCTATTAAATATTTTAGAATTATCAGGAATATTTTGAGGATAAATATAGCAATTTCACCTATATACGCTAGAAATATTAGTATAAAAAACAGTATCTGTATGACCAGCCTCATATGAAATTAATACGGAAAGTGATTATACTATAGGCAGTTTGGGTTGAAAAGAGGGAAAAATAGATGCGAAATCTATGTTGACAATGCAGTTTTGTGATACAATACGAATAATGAGTGAGGAAAAACAGGTTTTAAGAGAATTGATAGTAAATACGGGAACAGTTATAGGCAGTACTTATGCCCAAATAGCGCGGGTTACTGTAAGTAATACAGAGGTAACTATTGAATTTGCCTATGTACATCCGTCAGACATCACAAAGGGTCAATCGGTAGCGAGAATAACGATGCCGATTAAGTCAGCGCATGATTTGGCGGAAACTATATTTTCAGTAGAAAAATTTTACGAGAAAAGAAAGGAAGGTAAAAAAAATGATTAATAATGTGCAAGGTTTTTTTCCAGCCCGTACTAATGTAGGAGTTGATAGATATCTTAGGTTTCCCAATATCTTTCCTAACATTGGGATAAGGATAGTGCAAACTAAATGGACAAATATACTTGGTGCGGACGATAAGACACTTATAAGAGCTTCTCTTGTAAATAGCTCTAAGTTTAATGTTTTTGTTCAGGAAACTAGAGAGGATTTTAGATCAAATTGTGCCAACTTAAGAAGATTTCCCAAAATGAATGAGGGAGATTGGAAATAATTCATATAAACCATGTATGAGATACGATTTAAAGGCGCTAAAGCAAAAAAAGACTTCAGGCAACTCCTAAAAAGGTTTTCAAAAGATGTAAAAAAGAGATTAAAAGATACCCTAGAGAGAAATCCTTATCCAAACCCCACGCATGGGACTAATCTAAATAAAGTAGAGAAAAAAGGACAATTATATTGTTATCCAATGTCTGGCGGAGATAGAGTATTATTCGACATTATCGAACTAAAAAATAACCAAAAAGTGGTACTTATACATTATTCAGGAAACGATGATGGAGAGATAAGATACTTAAGGAGGTATGGTTAAAAAAAGGCGTTTTGAGGAATGTCCTTCCCCATTTGCTATTAAGAGAGAGATAAAAGCAGGAGAAAATTTTATGGCGTGGTGGGGGTAGGGGAGGGATGCGGACATGTCGCGCAGTAAACCTGATCCATAACATCAGTTATAACAATGTGGTCTTTTTCTTCAACATTATCTGTTTGATTGGGGGTTGGCAGATCCTGAGTTGACTTATCCACTTTAATTTTTTGAATTCCCGGATCAAGTCTAGTCGGTTCGGTTCCTTTTATAAAGTACTCAAATCTGGTTTCGCATCCGCTGGATGAAGGAATAAGGCCGGATAAAGAGCAGACTTTTTTTTGAATCACACTTGTTGGCCGCGAGAGCGGACTTAAGACTTTGTCTTTTAGAAGATAAGACATAATATCATGCCAAATTGGCGCTGCTCCTGTGATTCCCGAAGCCAAATTATTCATTGGCGTATTGTCATTATTTCCAACCCATGCTGCAACTACATAATCTTGAGTATATCCGAATGTCCAATTATCTCTGAAGTCATTTGTTGTTCCGGTTTTTGCCGAAACGGTTTGACCGGTTATCTTCAGGGAAGAATTTGGTCCGAATTCGGTAAGACGGGCATTGTTATCAGCTAAAATATCAGAGATAATAAAAGCAACACCCTCGGGCAGAACCTTTTTGCCAAAAATAGGGCTTTTGGGAGGATTATATTCCTCCAAAACTTTATTAGTCTTGTCTGCAACTTTTAGAATTGGATGAATATTAATTCTGTATCCTCCGTTGGCAAAAACTCCATAAGCCTCAGCCATTTCCAGCATGGTAACCTCGCCTCCGCCCAAAGTTAATGATAAACCATATCTATCGGGAGGATCATTAAAAGTTGTTATTCCCATGGCACTGGCTGTAGCAATCATGTTGGCTATTCCATTGACCTTCAGCATCTTAATAGCAGGGATATTTATAGAATTTCCCAAGGCATAACGCATTTGCATTACGCCGTGCCATTTCCCATCGTAATTAACAGGACAGTATTCTTTTTTCTGATTTGTGGGGAAGCAAATCGGTTCGTCTATAAAAGCTGTTGAAGCTACATAACCTTTCATTAATCCTACAGCATAATTAATAGGTTTTATAGAAGAACCGGGCTGTCTTAAGGCAAGCGCTATATTGACATTCCCGTCAATGTCGCTGTCAAAATAATCTTTAGAACCAACCATTGCTAAAATTTCTCCGGTTGCGGGATTAGTTACCAGACTCGCTCCATTTGTAACATGGTATCCTTCAAGTTTATCAATCTGATCCGAAACAACTTTTTCCGAAAAATTCTGAATCGCAGAATCAAGACTTGTAATTACGCGTAATCCTCCTTCTTCTACCATTTTTTCTCCATACTTTTTGATTAGAAGATCTTTTACATATAACACGAAATGGGGAGCGGAAATATTATTGTCGGAGCATTGCTGAAATTTTAGAGCCTCTTTTATCCCATTATCTTTCTGCTCTTTGGTAATGTATTTTTGTTCAAACATTTTATTAAGTATCATGACTTGTCTTTCTTTTGCAAATTCCGGATGAGATCCGCAAGGCGAGTTGGTAGTTGGGGCTTCAGGAAGTCCTGCCAAAAGAGCGCTCTGAGCAAGAGTTAAATTTTTAGCTTTCTTGCCAAAGTATATTTGAGAAGCAGCTTCAACTCCATAAGCGGTTCCTCCGTACGGAATTTGATTAAGATACATTTCCAAAATTTTATCCTTAGAATAAAGAGCTTCTGTTGCAAAAGCAAGAATTACTTCTTTTATTTTTCTTAGAATTGTTCTTTCCGGGGTCAAAAGACTGTTTTTAACAAGCTGTTGGGTAAGAGTTGATCCTCCCTGGAGCTCTTTGCGCACTATTATAGAGAATAAAGATCTGAAAATAGCTCTAAAATCCAATGCTCCGTGTTTGTAAAAATCTTTGTCTTCAACTGCAATTGTTGCCTGTTGCATATATTTTGGGATAGAGGAAAGGGGAATGAATGTTTGATTCTTTCCTGAATAAATAGAATAGAGCAGTTTTTGATTTCGGTCGAAAATCTGGGTTGACTGCGGAGCATTAACGCTACTTAATTTGGTCGGCAGAGGAAGGTCTTTGAGGATAAAAAAATATATTGCCAAAATAACTCCGAAAACAGCAATTGCAAGAGGTATTAGGATTTTTAAATATTTTTTTTTAAGACGGCGTTTTATAAAACTTAAAACTTTCATCCCTGTATGATAACAAATTATCATCAATTGTTGTAATTAGGAGTTTTGTTTTTGTAGTTTGGAATTCCTGATTAATGTTTGGGTCTTGACAAATCGTCTCAAAATGATACGATTAGATGTATGAATGAGTCTATTTTAATTCCAAGACAAAAGTATATTTTGAATCTTGTTAATCAGTCAGAGGGTTTATTGCGCGAAGAAATCCAAAATAAAATTCAAGAAACTTATCCCTCTTCGAAACCCACCTTGGTTCGCGACCTAAACATTCTGCTGGAGCATGGATTTATTGAATTTGAAGGTAAGGCAAGGGCAACGAAATATTTGCCTAAACAAGTAAACCGTCTTCTTCGTAAGTTTGACATCGAAAGATATTTTGTCGACGATCCAGATAAACGCTTAGGGGTAAGGAAAACTTTCGACTTTAGAATATTTGAATGCCTGCACGATCTTTTTACGCAAGATGAAATGAAAGTTTTCAAAAGAAATTGCCATAGTTTTAAACAGCAAACATCTAAATTAAGTCAGGATATTTTGAAACGGGAGCTTCAAAGATTTGTGATTGAGCTATCCTGGAAGTCGTCAAAAATTGAAGGAAATACATATACTCTTTTGGAAACAGAGTCTTTAATTAGGGAGCAAAAAGAAGCTGTTGGAAAAACTAAAGATGAAGCAGTAATGATACTAAATCATAAAGCTGCCTTTGAGGAGATATTGAAAAATAAAGATGATTTTAAAGTTCTTTCTGTCGTGCAAGTAAGCCAATTACATAACATCCTGATTAAAGATTTAGGCGTTACAACAGGTATTAGAAAGCAAGCGGTTGGAATTACAGGCACAACATATCAGCCGTTGGATAATGAACATCAAATAAGAGAAGTTATTGAAAAAACAATTACAGTTATTAACGCAACTAAAAACCCGTTTGAAAAAGCGTTAATTGCGCAGTTTATGATCGCTTACATTCAGCCATACGCCGATGGCAACAAGAGAACTGCGAGAATGCTGACCAATGCAGTCTTATTAGCTCATGATCTATATCCTTTATCTTACAGGAGTGTGGATGAAGATAGTTTTAAAAAGGGTTTAATTTTATTCTACGAGCAAGGCAGTATATGTAAAATCAAACAGCTATTTATTGAACAAGTTAAATTTGCAAACCAAACTTATTTTAGATAATTATGCTGATGCGAGTTTTGTAATTAGGGAGTTTTGTTTTTTAGAAATCGTTTCCTGCCTGAATAACTATCGTAACTGCCATAATGAGAGCGATTATATCATTTTACTCAGCTAACCGTTGCAAAAGGGGAATTATTCTACTTGGTTTTCTATTTGGAGCAACAATGTAGATGCCTTGAGCAGCTCTATCTCCCTTTATGTACTTAACCAATTCTGCTGTTTTTTGCTCGTTCCATGTTCTTAAGGCTTCATCATCAGCTTGAGAAATTGCTTCTTGGAATATGTCTTCTGGCATAACAACTCCCGGAATGTCTCCGTTATGAATTTTTTTTACAGTTTCCATTGACGTAATCTGCCATAGCCCTATCATAAAGGGAATATCTTTATTGGGTCCAACAACCTTTTTGAAAAAAGTTACTGTATGCTCAATCTGTCGCGGATCAAAAACAGTCTGGCTCATCAAAAAATCTGCCCCTGCTTTTATTTTTTGTTGAGTTCTGTCTATTTCGTGTGACAGATCCCTAGCGTACTGATTAGTTGCTCCAGCTAATGTGATACTTAAATTCCTGTCCCTTCGTAGCTTATCAATTGCTAGAATTGCCTCTATTGCATCTGGTTGTTTCTGCTCATTGGGTTGATCAGTAATTTCTTGAGGGTCTCCTGTTATAATTAAGAAATCATGAATATCGTCCATATTGTATGTGGTATGGACTTGTGTTAAAAGACCAAAAATTGTCGCATTGCGTGGGGTTAGATGTGGAATTACAACTTCAAAACTAAACATACGCTTGTACCTTTGAGCTATTCTTGTTGCGTCTAAAGAAAGCCTGCTGCGAGAGTTTACATCAATAACTGTAACTCCTGCTTTACGGAGTTGCCCGATTTCCGTATCGAGACCTTCGACAGAAGTTAAAGGCGGATCAATCTGCGCGCTTATTACAAACTGACGATCATGAAGTCTAGCGAAAAGTTCGGTTTCATGAATCATAATGAGGGTGATTATATCAGAACATGAGCTCTGCGTGTTGCCATGCAAAAACCGAATTTAAGGGACGTAAAAAAGTCATTTAGCCATTTAACTATAACATGCGGCCGCTTGAAATAATTAAATAGGGGTTTAAATATTGGGAAATAGAATTTGGGCTATTGACAAGGTGGTGTACATGTTGTACACTCAGCTTGTTATGAAAAATATTATATCCGCAACCGAAGCTAGAAATAATTTTTTTGAGATGTTAAACTCCGTAATTTACAAAGGGGAAGAATTTATTGTGGAAAAAAAAGATGCCGGTACCGTAAGAATTATACCTGATAGGCCAAAACATTCGCCCGAAGAAGTAGCAAGAATACTAAAAGAGTTTAGGAAGGTTTTTGCAAAATCTGCCAAAAGAAAATATTGGTCAGTTATAGATACGCCTGCATGGAAGAAGAAGGAGAGAAAATACCTCGAAGATCTTTCAAAAGGGATTATAAGGTGAGTAAATGCAAAAAATAATTATAGACACGAATATTCTTATAGATTACGCTAATGGATACGCGAAGTGGCTAGACGACTTGCTTAGTTCGAAAAACTCAAGCGCGAAATTAATTCTGCCAACTATAGTTATTGCAGAGTATTTTACTTCAATTTCTTTAGAGAATAATGATGATGCGGAAATCGCTGACAAAACCTTCTCGCTTTTCGTAAAACAAGATCTAAATGAGTCAATAGCAAAGATATTGGGAGCGATAATGAGACATAAAACTTATTCTCCGGGTGCAGGAGTTTCTGATTTAATTATTGCAGCAACCTCTATTTATCTTGATGCTGAACTTGCAACTAACAATAAAAAAGATTTTGCAAAAATCCCAGACCTTCGTTTATTTGATCCAAGAAAGTTAAAAAACTAATATGAATTTGCCATTGCTGAAAAATGCGGATGTAAAAGGGAAAACTGTTTTTTTGAGAGCGGATTTGGATGTTCCGCTTGCGGAAGGGGAAAGCGGGAAGGGGAAAGCGGGAAGGATCGAAGATGATACGAGACTTAAAGCAGCATTGCCGACGATTGAATATTTATTAAAGCAAAATTGCAAAGTTATTATTGGGGGACACCTTGGTCGCCCAAAAGGATTAGATAAAAATTTGAGTTTGGAATCTGTCGCACATTGGTTTTTTAAGAAATTTGAAATTTTAAATTCGAAATTTGAATTGAAATTAAAAATTGAAAATTTAAAATTTGTAAAACTTGGAGATTTTGACGGCTGGCAAATAGGAGAAAACATTTTTCTTTTGGAAAATTTAAGGTTTTATGAAGGGGAAGAAAAAAATGATCCTGAATTTGCAAAAAAACTTGCCAATTTGGCGGAGGTTTATGTAAATGATGCGTTCGCGATGTGCCATCGGAATCACGCTTCAATTGTCGGAATAACGCATTTATTGCCTCATTTTGCCGGATTTCATTTGGAAAAAGAAATTGCTAACTTAACTAAGGCTATGGAAAATCCCAAACGGCCATTAGTGGTTATAATCGGAGGGAAAAAATTAGAAACCAAGCTCAGCTTGGTTGAAAAAATGCATAGGATTGCGGATTATGTTTTGGTTGGAGGAAAAATAGCGCAAGAAACAAAAACACTTGTCAAAGTGCAGCACGAGAAAATAGAGGGTCAAAAATCAATTCTTCTGGTTGCCGATTCGACACCGGATGATTTATCTATTACCCAAAATAGTCTAAATAATTTTTTGGAAATAATCCCGCTGGCTAAAACAATTATTTGGAATGGAACAATGGGTTTTATATCGTTAGAAAGAGAGGATCAATTTCAGGCTACCCGCAAAATAGCGCAGGCCATTATTAATAGCAAGGCTTATTCTATTGTTGGGGGAGGAGACACTGTTGAGTTTCTAAATAGGATCGGAATTTTGGATAAATTTTCTTTTGCTTCAACCGGCGGCGGCGCAATGCTGGCGTTTTTAAGCGGCGAAAAATTACCTGGTATAGAAACATTAACGCTTTAATTTTGCCTATTTTAACCTTGAATATAAGTGATATAATATTTTTATGAGCAAATCACAAATACAAAATCAAGTAAATCCAGAAGTAATAAAGGGTAAAATTAACTTACCTAATCAACGGATTGATGTTGGCTCTAATGCTGTAGATAATAGCGGAAAACAAACGTCTATCGTAGAAATGGTTAAGAATTTAAAAAGAGCTGCAAGAGAGCAGCTTTTTCCTCCAATAGCAAATCCCCAAAATGGATAACGAAAATAAAACACAACCCAAGCAGAATATAATTTTAGACAGTAATATCATTCAATATTCAGCAGATAGAAATGCATCATTGGTTTTTGTTCCTTACTTATCGGAATTATTGCAGAGGGGATTTGGTTTTGCCATTTCAGACATAACGATATACGAGCTCTTAAAAGGAGCAAATGTTAAAAATGAAGCGGAAATGCTTCGTATTCTAAACATATTTCAAAGATATTATTTAACAGATAACGTATTGATTGCTTCAGGTCAGTTGGAAACTATTTATAAAATCGAAGGTATCGAGCAAAAACAAATTGAAGATGGCGATAAATTTATAGGCGCAACTGCTATTTTGACAGGCTCGTTAATTTTAACTGCAAATTCAAGAGATTTTCCTTCTCCCTACTTCCATGAGTTAGAAAGAAAACCATTGATTTATATAGAGAAAAGAAATCGTTCGAAATGTATTCTCGCTTCAATATTGTCACCCGATATTGTGATGATAAATAGAAGATTCTCTGAGAGGACAAGAGAATAACAGTTGTTAGAATCCTCTTGTTGAGTTATCGGTAATTCTATATAATATTTTTATGATTAGGGTTGCGATAAATGGATACGGGAGAATTGGCAGAGTTGCGCATAGGGTAATTTTGCAAAAACATGCGGAAGATTTGGAAGTAGTTGCAATTAATGCCGGTTCCTCAACGGATATAAAAGGCTGGATGTATTTATTAAAGTATGACACTTCGTATGGTCCTTTGTCTGCGAATGTCATCCTGAGTTGCGAAGCGACGAAGGATCCCCGCCTGCCAACGCCTGGCACTGGCGGGCAGGTAGATTCTTCGGCTGCGCCTCAGAATGACATGATAGGTAATTTAATTATTAATGATCAAAAGATTCCGGTTTTTTCCCAAAAAGATCCCACACTTCTTCCCTGGAAAGATCTGGGTGTTGATGTTGTTATAGAATCAACAGGCCATTTTTTAACTGCGGAAAAATTGCAAGCTCATTTAACAGCAGGAGCAAAAAAAGTTGTGCTTTCAGCGCCTGCAAAAGATCTTTCGGCAGGCTCAGGACAAGCTGTTGCAACTTATGTTTTGTCAGTTAATGACAATAATTACAAAGGCGAGAGTTTAATCAACAATGCTTCTTGCACTACCAATTGCATTGCTCCTGTTGCAAAGATAATGGTTAATAATTTTGGCGTTGAAAAAGCAATGATGACAACAATTCACGGGTTTACTTCGGATCAGCGTTTGCAAGACGGAGGACACAAGGATTATAGAAGAGCAAGGGCTGCGGGACAAAATATAATTCCAACTTCAACAGGCGCAACAATTGCCGCTTCGCAGGCAATTCCTGAACTTAAAGGGATATTCAACGGTTTGGCAATCAGAGTTCCGGTTGCTGTTGGATCTTTGTCTGATTTTACGTTTTTGCTTTCCAGAAACACCACAAAAGAAGAAGTAAATGAAATTTTCAAAAAAGAAGCTGAAAATCCAGTTTATAAAAACATTTTGGAGGTTACAGAAGATCCGATTGTTTCAAGTGATATAATCGGCAATTCCCATTCATCAATAGTTGACTTATCTTTGACTCAGGTTGTTTCGGGCAATATGGTAAAAGTTATTGCTTGGTATGACAATGAATTCGGATATGCAAACCGACTAGTAGAAGAGGTAATACTAGTCGGTAAATCCTAAATCCAAAATTACAAATCCCAAACAGATTTAATTATTTTGAATTTTGATATTG
>CAZYIC010000014.1:0-22698 GCA_964646925.1 uncultured Gammaproteobacteria bacterium | reverse complement strand
CCCGAAACGCTTCGCGAATCGATGCGAGCGGGTTGCGAAGGCAATTGCAGGCGGGTCAAAATATTTTAATTTTTAAACATTTAAAATTCAATGAAAATTAAAAATTTAAAATTAAAAATTATCTTTTTGGGTTCTTCAAAATTTGTTATTCCAATCCTGGAAGTTCTGCAGGAAAATTTTGATTTAAAACTGGTTCTCACAACCGAAAAAAATCCCTCTGATGCTGTCCCCGATTATTGCATTAAAAACAAAATTCCCTATTTTTCCGCTTCCAGCCTCTCCGATCCAACTTTCAATTCTCAACTTTCAACTTTCAACTCTCCTGTTGCGGTTCTTGCAGACTTTGGACTGCTAGTTCCAAAAGATGTTCTAAATGCTTTTCCCAAAGGAATTCTTAATATCCATCCTTCCCTTTTGCCAAAATACCGAGGTCCGACTCCTGTACAAACAGCAATTCTAAATGGCGACAAAACTACAGGAGTCAGCATAATGAAGCTTGACGAAGAAATTGATCATGGCCCAATCCTTGCCCAACAAAAAGAGGAGATTTTGGACAAAGATACTTCCGAAACTTTGTACAAACGGCTGTTTGAAAAGGGAGCAAATTTATTGCTCAAAGTATTGTCCGAATACCTCAATGAAAATCAAAAGCCTATCCCACAAAATCACAAACAAGCAACTTTCACAAAACCTCTCACTCGCCAAGACGGCTATATTGAAATGCCATTTCTAACTTCTCATTTCTCACCTCTCATCTTAAAGCGCATGATTCGCGCGTACTTCCCATGGCCTGGCGTCTTCACGAAACTAAAAATTAATGGCAAAGAATTAAGGGTTAAACTTTTACCGGAAAACAAAATCCAAGTCGAGGGCAAAAAACCAACGAGCTATAAAGATTTCCTAAACGGCTATCCCGACGCTAAGAGCGTAATATTGCCAATTCTCAAATAAGCAAATAATCCAATAAGAAATTCTGGATTTAAAGGTAGATTTACAGAATAAAATGTGCAATAATATTACTATGACCCAGAAAAGAAAAACAAAAGTCTTACCGCGTCAAACGCAGCTGCCGGAATTTTTGCGATCTTATTTTTGGGATGTTAAATTTGATCTTTTGGATTTTAAAAAATCAAAAAATTTTATTCTAAAGCGCGTTTTAGACAGAGGCAATACCGAAGCATTAATTTGGGTCAGACAAAATTATACCAATCGGGAGATTGAAAAATTAGTCCTAACCACCCGCGATATTTCTCCGAAAACCGCCAATTTCTGGGCTTTATTCCTAGGAATTGATAAAAAAAAGGTTGTATGTTTACAAAAACCTTACTCCCGGATACAATTCGGGCTCTCAAGTTAGCAGCGAATATAAGTATTGTCAAGGGATCATATCTGGCAGGAGGAACTGCTTTGGCGCTTCAAATTGGACATCGGATTTCTGTTGATCTTGATTTTTTTACTCAGCGGGTTTTTGATGAAAAAACATTGTCGGGAGAACTTAGTCAGCTACCCGAATATACGGAAAAGGGTACGGCATGGAGAACCGTCTGGGGTAATCTTGCAAATACAAAGTTTAGTTTATTCTACTACCAATACCCCTTAATTAAAAAGACTATTTTGTTTGAAGGTATCCAGATGCTTTCCAAAGAAGACATTGCCGCCATGAAAATCCATGCAATCGAAGACAGAGGCACAAAAAGGGACTTTGTCGATCTTTATTTTTTAACAAAAGAGTTTACTCTGGAACAAATGCTGAAGTTTTACGATCAGAAATACAAAACGCTAGAAGATCATTTGTACATTATTATTAGAAGCTTGAATTATTTTATTGATGCCGAACTGGACGATATGCCCGAAATGCTTCTCCCTGTTTCATGGGAAGAGATACGAAAGTTTTTTCAAAATCAAGCTATTAAACTAGCTAAAAACAGATTAAAAATATAATTCTGAGGATTAAGCGGCTGTAACTGGAAGAAATTCAGTCTTAGACAACTCTTTTTTTACCATTTTCTTCTTCAGTATTCTCAGGCATTTTACGCAAAGTTTTACTCTTTTTAAGGCTCCGTCAATTATCACTCTTGCCGGATGCAGATTCGGAGCAAAAATCCTGTTGGTTCTATTTTTTGCATGAGACATGTTATGCCCATACATAACGCCTTTTCCGCAATTCGCGCATTTCATTCCACTACTCATAGAGAAATATGATATCATATTCTTGCCTTGCAAACAATATGGATATAACATTTGCAATTATTGCTCTTGGTATTTTGATCTTTTCCGCGATTTTGCATGAAATCGCCCATGGCTTTGTTGCGGAACGTCTTGGAGACCCGACAGCCAGACTTGCGGGAAGACTGACTCTTGATCCCCGAAAACACATTGACCCCATGATGAGCATATTTCTGCCTCTTATTCTTCTTATCTCAGGTTCTCCAATAATAATAGGAGCTGCCAAACCTGTTCCGGTTGATCCTTTTAATTTAAGAGACGGCAGAAAAGACATGGCCCTGGTTTCTCTAGCCGGACCTTTAACCAATATTTTAATTGCGATTGCAGCAAGTTTTATTATAAAACTTAATATTCTGCCCTCAACCCTCTACTTTCTGCTTTCAAGCATAGTTCAGCTCAACCTTCTCTTGGCGATTTTCAATTTACTGCCAATTCCGCCTCTTGACGGATCAAAAGTTTTCTCCTTAGTTCTTCCCGAAAAATTAGCTGATGCTTTTTTATCTTTAGGTTCCATAGGATTTCTTCTTGTATTTTTTCTTCTTTTGTTTCCGTTTGGCGGATTTTCACTGATGCAGTTTATCGGTAGCCTCCTCTCTTTTTCCCAATCCCTCCTCCTGCCCTAAGCCTAGTTGACAATTCTTCATAGATTACCTATTCTAGATATGTAATGGGCTTTTTGAAAAAGGTTTTATTAAAAAACAATATTACTTCAAGACATTTCAAAGTTATTGTTTTTTTAGTTTTTATTCTCCTTGCAGTTCCCCTTACTGTTTTTGTTGCCCAACAACAACAGCAGACAAAACAAAATGCAATGTTCAAAAATCCTTCCAAAACTTTTGAGTCTATTTCCAAAGACTATCAGCAATCGATAGAAGAAGATTTAATTAAACCGGCAAAAGAAATTCTTGAAGTAAGTCTTTCTTATGATGAATCCAAAACCCCACAGGTATCTTTGGGTGAAATAAGAAAACTAAATGGATATGTTCCACGCCAATTACCGAACTCAAGCTCAGGCTTATATGCATTGGAGCTATTAAACAATGCCGGTGAAAAAATAAATACATTAAGATTTGAAGTTCCAAACAAAATAATAGTAGAAGAACTAGGAGAAACTACTTTAAAGCAGGTTAATTTTTTAAAAAATGTTTCATATAATTCATCTATTTCGTCGTTACGTTTGCTTGATCCAAAAGGAAACGTTATAGCAACTCAATCGATTCTTGATATCCCAAAAATTGAAAATAAACCTAATTTCAAAATAATAAACGGTGCTGACGTTATCAATGAAAAGCAAGAAGGATCTAAATTAAATATGAATAAATTCATTCCCAATCTAAATCAAGCATTTGCCCAAACGGACAGTAGAAAGATAAACATTGCGATTATTGGAGATAAATTTACGAATCCGGAAGACAGGGGCAAATTTGATAAAAATTTTCAAGATATCACAAAATTTTTCTTTAGCATAGAACCTTTTAGAACAAGAGCAAAACAGATAAATATTATCTTTTATGACAACACAGAAAGCAACGCATCTGACTTAGAATGCAAGGAAGATAACGGTTATATAAGTTGCGATAATGATGTTGCAAAATTTTTACTTAATTTTGGAGAAGCTCCTTATGATGTTGTCGTCATTATTGTCAACGGCCTGGAGGGCCGAGCCAACGCCTTCTTCTCAGGAGACGCAAGAGTTACGAACTCAGATCCGGACTTTCTTCCTGCAGTATTCATACATGAATTGGGACATGCTCTATTTAAATTGTATGATGAATATAATGAGCGTTTTACCGGTGAGCCTGAAGTCTCGGGAAATACTCAAATACCATTCGGGCAGGGGGAAAATTGTGCGGAATCAAAAGAACAGGCAGTCGCTAGGTGGGAAAACCTGGCTGGAACAGAAGATATTAGGAATGTCTGCGATTCGAATGAAAGATGGTACAAGTCATCGATTGAAAGCATAATGAGTGGTAATGCCCCCTACTTTAACGCGGTTTCCCTAAAAAAGATAAATGAAGTTATCGATCAAATAGCAGGTAGTTTTATCAACGACTACACTACGCCACCTCCCCCTGTAGAAATTACTTCCCCCGAAAACAATGCTGTTTTACGTGAAGAAGTCACCATAAGGACATCGATCCCAACAGAAGACAAAAAAATAGCTTATGTGCAATTATGGATGGACGGCACATTCTTAAGAACGTCTTACCAGCCTCCGCATATTTTTGGATTTTTTAGTGGCTCTAAAACACTAACGATAGGAAAACATGATTTTCAACTAAAAGCCTTTGACGGATTGGGCAAAATGATAAAAGAGTCAAGCAAAATTAATGTGACTAATGAGAAAGCTTATCAAGTTTCAATAAATATTAAAAATATCTCAGACGGACAAAGTATAAGCGATCCTACGAAAGTGAACATAAATATAGGAGAAGAAGATAGGGCACTTATAGATAATATAATGGTGTACATTGACGGCGAACTAGTGCAGGAAGGAGTTAATCCGTTAAGTTTTACTCTTGACCCTCAAAAATACAAGTATGCATTTACCCAAGACGGAAAACATATGCTATTTGTTTTGGCTACGGGCAAATACGCGTTTGGCAATACCGCTATTGAATTCCTCACTCAATATACAACTGCGCGTCCTAGACCAATTGTCGAAGTTCTTGAACCCTACACTTACAAAAACAATCCCATTCTTATCATTCCTATGTTTATTGGGAAAGAAAAAATTATAAAAGAAATAGAATACTATATAAACGGTAACCGTCTTCAAGTTAATGATTATGATGTAAAATATCAGTTAAAACAGGAAAATAAAGACAATTATTTCATCACTAGCGCAACCTTAGATATAGGTGAATTTTCAGATGGAGAATACAACCTTTATGTTGAGGCAAAAGACGATCAGGGCAAATTAACATCTTCCAATAAAGTTACGCTCTACGTGCAAAACAAAAAATTAGCGGACAAACCCTGTCCGTACAAAGGACAAGGAGACGCGAATTGTGATAATAAAATAAATGCTTATGATTTTGTTATGCTGAAAAGTGAGCTGGGAAAAATTTATTCTTATGCACCCAATCCCAATATCCATATGACGTATAATTTAGGAGCGGACTTTAATATCGACGGCATTGTAAATAATAAAGATATGGAAATATGGAAAACGTCAATGAGCGATTCTAGCTTACCACATTAAACTTATTATGCTAAAAAAATTATTAATTATTATTCTCATATTAATCTCATTAATTCCGGCCCAAAAAGGCAAAAATGTCGCCTATGCTCAAGAAAACTATTATGTAACGACATCTCCAAGCGCTCAAGCAATTAATATTAACGAAGATTTTGATACTAAACTCACTATTAACAATCCTCAAAATAAAGACATTGGCACTATTGCAATAAAAATAGAATACGATCCTACAATTCTTAACTTGGTGGAAATAACTCCCGCCATCCAAAATATAGCAGTATATTCTCTTGATAACAATAAATATCTATTTATTATATCCACTGACTCCTCTTCTCAAAAATCAATAGATTTAGGAACTCTGAAATTAAAGGGAATAAGGGGGGGGGAAAGTAGCGTAAAAATAAAGACAGAAGAGGTACTAGCAACCGGACCAGAAAGTCTAGCAGTGGGATCCACTCAGACGGTAAAATTTACCATCACCGCTTCCCCTACCCCAACTCCTGTTCCGTGTGCGGTGACAACTCAACCAAGAGAGCATAATTTAGTTGTAGGAGGCGCGAAAACAGTTACCGCAAGCGTAACTTCAGGATTAGGTTCGAAAACAATAACGAAAATGCGTTTTGGCACTTACAATACAGGTATAGCCACTGTTAATCCTACTTCCGATTCAACAACAACTTCCATCTACTCAACAACAGTAACTGCTGTCGCGGTGGGTTCAACAGCGGTCTGGGCAACAGCGGACTTGTCTGACGGCAGAACCTGTGAATCTAAAGGAGATGCAGACACAGATATTGTAGTTAACGCTCTCACTCCAACTCCAACTCCAACATTAAAACCAACTCTTACTCCAACCAAAACACCTACTCCAACTGCAACTCCAAGACCAACCAATACCCCAATTCCTACTCCCACCCCAACCAAAGCTCCTACACCAACACCAATTCCCGACTCATCAATACTTTATAATCAGTGTGTTCTCATTTGCGATTACGAACCCTTCTGTGTACAAAATTGCAACACTACGTACAATAAATCCGCAGGGGCTATTTCTGCAGTTAGCCCAACCCCCACCCCTACGCCAATCAGAACAGAAACTCCCACCCCGACCCCAATTCCTACAGAGTCTAGCGCATCCAATCAAACCCCTTCTAAGAACTGCGCTTTTGACACTTCCGTAGGCTCCTTGACTATACAATATTTCAACCAACAAAGAAGCAAATGGCTTGCTTTAAAAGGTAGGTGTGAGGGGATGAATGGCGCTTATTGGGATTGGTTTGCAAAATGGAAAGAAAGTTGGCAATCAAGATAAAATGAAAATAAAACAAATTATAATTAACATATTAGACAGAGTTAGAGCCTTAAACAAACGCCAATTAGTATTTTTGGTATCAATGACTATTCTTCTTGTTATAGCAATTCCCTTAACTCTCATTCAGGTTCAGCAACAACAGCAGACCCGACAGAGGGCAAACGTAGAAGATTTCATTCTAACATCAAAAATTAATATTATCGGCGATAGTCTTCAGGACGAAATTGCCTTGGAAAATAAAAATCAAAAAGATATAACCGGGACGGATGTTTTAATTAGCTTTCCAAACGAGCTAAATGAATTTATAAATATTGTTTCTAATTCACAGGCAGAGGCAGAAGTTATAGTAACAAAAAAATCCGGCGGAAATATTCAATTTGTCGTAGTCAACCCTACGGAAAATTCCATTAGAGGTAACTTGGCTCTAGGAATATTAACGGTAGATATTTCTTCGTTAAAAGATGCTGACCAAATTAAAAAATTAGCAGAGATCAAAGTGATAGCGCAAATAACTTCCCATGCAGATTTTGATGCGTTAGATCCTATTTCTCCAACTGATGCATTAGACTTCATTTCGGCAACACCTATAAAAGAAACTGATCTGGCGTCACTGTTAAGTCAAATTGCCCTGGACACAAATACCGCCTCTGATATATCTGATCAAACCGAATGCGGTGGCAGCCTACCCGCACCAACTTTACAAACAGGTAGATTCACGATTTATGGAATAATCTGCAACCAGTATAAAACACCAATATCAGGGATCGATGTAACTCTTACAGGATATGAGACTGACGCTAAAAAGACTGATTCTAATGGGTTTTACTCTTTTCCAAATCTTAAGTCTTCAAGCTATTCAATTAACGCTTTCGGCAAATCTTCCCTCGTGAGAAGTCTTACTCAAAATACGCGGGTAGATCTAAAGGTTCAAAACAATTCTGCTGTTATGCCGACTTCAACCCCAACGCTTACACCGCCTACTTCTACATTAACGCCCACATCCAAACCAACAGCTACGCCTACTCCTGCACTCACACCAATTCCCTCAACTCTCACTTCACCTTCTTCCAAAAGAACAACTAGTGTTGGTGACTTCTGCGACAATATATATAATAAATGCTCGAGCGGACAAAAATGTGACTATTCATATTGCAATCAAGAAGGAGATATATGCTCTGGCTCTTGCGTTGCTAATTAAACCTAACCCCTATTGACACTCTAGACTTTTTTCCTTATTCTAAATGTATGGGCTTTATAAGAAAGGCTTTTGATTTATTGGCGCACCCTACTCAGTCAAGAACTATTGCCATTTTGGTTGGTTTAATTTTAATCGCCGCAATCCCCCTGACAGTCATGGTTTCTCAACAACAACAACAAACAAGACAACAAGCAGAAGAAGCAAAAACCCTCTCTTCCTGTATTCCGCCCTATTCAGAAAATCAAGACGCATATGACTTACATATCAAACTTTGCCCATCGTGTAGCAGCTCCGAAGAAGATCCTAATGGATTCAATTGCAGGAATTGCGAGAAAGAACTTCCCACCAGCTATAAAGAGCTATGTGAAAAAGCAGATTTAATTTACGTAAAAGGAACAACAGGCGTGGAAGCTTGTTATACCGAAACAAAAAAAGATCAGCCTTGCTTAACCGACCAAAGTCAGGGAATATGTAACGATGTAGGAGCATGTGTAATCCCCCCCACCGCTATGCCAACTATTACTCCTTCTCCAACCCCAATTTCCACTCCCAAACTTAGTATAACTGATGTTGCAATAGAAGATGCGCCGGGCGAATTTGTCAAAGCAACAGCAACGCTAAGCCAGAATTACTCATCATGTCTTTCCATGAAATGCACATATAAAGAGGGCGATAATGAAAAGTTGGTCTCAAGCATATGCGAAAGCGCTGATCAAAGGCCAGCGGCAGATGTAGTCGTTAACTCTAGCTTCAAACCAACACAATCCTACTCTCTAACCAGCTGCTCAATTTTTGCCTATGGACAATCTCAGCCATTAGACACATGGACTAACACCGACCCCAAAACTCTTACTCCGCGTCCTACTTTACCTCAAGCAAGTACTCCATCAACTAATTCTACTCAAACAACATCTCCTACCACCCCTACTTTAACCCCATCCACCATAGCAATAAAAGACACTGTTCTTTCATTCCAATTCAAATTGCCGGGCATAACCGAACAGCCCAAGCATAAATACATTCAATATACTGTCGCAATATTTGACCAGCAAAAAAATAAAATAAAAGAAATGACCGGAGTTACTGACGATTTTGACGAGAAATCCAACATGTTTAAAGACACACTGGTAATCAACGAAAAAGATAAAGTTTTTCCAACCGGGTCTTATTTCATAAAAATAAAACCCAGCAAATATCTTACTAAAGAAATCTCTGTACCGATTACTATAACAGCGGGTACTACAACCTCTTTTGCTCCTGTTTCCCCTGTTGCCGGAGATATAAATGGCGATAACAAGATAAATATACAGGATTATAATGTTCTTGCCGGTTGCTTTGGAAACAAAGCTCAATCCGGTTCGTGCACAAGCAAAGAAACACCCTATACCGGCGAAACCGGAACCATATTTAATGCGGATCTTAATGATGACGGCGCAGTTGACGGCATTGATTACAATACATTTCTGAAAAATTTTAACCTGGAGGGAGATTAAATTCTGTTGACAAAACAAGTGAAAATTGATCTAATTAACCTAATTGACCTAATTTCTAGAACAGCTTAGATTAATTAGAAATTTCAAAATTTATGTCTAAACGTACATTATTTCTGATTTTTGCCCTGTTGGTAATTACTTTTGTGCTTGCGATGATAGCTTTTTACGATCCCAACTCTTTAAATTCCAAACCCGTCCGGCCCACAGTTGCAACCCCAAAACAGCCTGTTGCGGAAACCGTACTTTCTTTCGGCGACTTATCTATTGCCGCAACCTCATCTGCGCAATCTTTAACTAAGACTTATTCCGTTCCGATAAATATCGAAAGCGGAACAAACAAAGTAACTGCGATTCAATTGGAACTGCAATATGATCCTTTACTTTTAACAAGTATTTCCCTTACTCCGGGTCAATTTTTTAAAAATCCCAATCTACTTTTAAATCAAGTGGATGAAAAAACAGGCAGAATTTCCTATGCTTTCGGCATCGGGCTTGGGGAAATGGAAGAAGGAGTTCAAGGAATCGGGATTGCGGCAACCCTTACTTTTCGGGTAAAAAAAGAGCCATTTGAGCAAACAGCCATATTATTCCTTCCAAAAACACTGGTAACATCCGAAAATATGGCCGGATCCTCGCTAAAACGAACCGATAATGGTTTGTTTACTATCCGAGAAACAACCGATTGACATTTCTTGAAATTTTTGGTTATATTAAATTGCTCTTTGGTATTAGAGGTTGATTTAGATTTTTCTCGACAAATTCAAATCTCTTGAGGTACCACGTTCATGTAAACTGAACGTGGAACAAGGCTTTTTCTTTTGCATCGTGGTGCAGAAGATTTGCTTTCCTAATTAAATATTCTTCGGAGAAATGAAAATCAATCCTCGGTACTAAAGAGTGTATTTATTTCATTTTTTCTGTTTCTTTGTGTTCCGTAACTTTGCGGCAGTGTCTGCAAAATTTCTTTAATTTAAGTTTTTCCGGAGTATTGACCTTATTCCGCGTTGTGATATAATTTCTGTTTTTGCAAACAGCGCAAATCAGCGCAATCTTAACTCTTTGTTCTCCTTTACTTGCCATAATAAATTTCCTCCTTCCTTGTTGAGCCGACAGTGGGAATCGCCCGCCTGCCTTACCTTACTGAGCCTGGAGCGGGAATCGAACCCGCGCTCATTCCCTTACCAAGGGAACGTTTTGCCACTAAACTATCCAGGCTTGGCAATAGCTTTAATTTGCTTCATCATCCAATCTTTAAGCTTCATATTGCAAACAATAATTATGCAAACACCAGATTTAGATTTTTTTTTGTACGTTCCCTTTCCCTGACTTGGTATTTGCACTATTTTACCAAATTTTTGTGGAGATATCTTTAATTCTTTTGCCCAAAAAACTCTCGCATCTTCGGGATTAGAATCATTAAAGCTAATTAAATTATATAAAAGTTTTCTTTTCTCCAAACCGCAAATATCCAAAAGAAACTTAGTAAAAGTTTTTATAACATAAGGATCTGTATTCGCTACTCGAAGGGCATTTTTCGATACTTTATCTCCTTCTCCCCAATAAATTCCTACTCCTAATCCATATAAAAACATTTCTTTAGAATCCAGCCTGTTTTTTATATTAAAGGGATCACCATGAGGGTTTGCTTTTAAATAAGTTGCTTCGCTTGGGGAGCGGCGTTTGATACCGTATTTTTCCATCCAATATGCAACTTTATGGATGGAGCAATCTAAGTCGTGAGCAATTTCTGACATTGAATGACCGGAATGATATAAAATCCTCAATTGGCTTTGAGGTATACTATTAGTCATAACCTATTTCTATAGTAGAATATGGTTATGGCAAAGTCAAGCATTAAAGTGTGCTGGGTGAGGGACTCGAACCCCCGTAGGCCTTGCGACCGTCTGGTCTACAGCCAGATGCAATTGCCGCTATGCGAACCCAGCTTGGAGCCTCCCAGTAGAATCGAACTACTGTCATATGTTTATCCCAGAAAATTCAGCCGACCTTGAGCCGACTGTCGGACTTGAACCGACGACCTGCTGTTTACAAAACAGCTGCTCTACCACTGAGCTAAGTCGGCTAGAATTTACGGGATCCCGTAAATCTAAGCCAATTTTATCAAAATTGGCAAGATTTTACTGGGACAAAATCCCCGCTCTGCCATTGAGCTAGGGAGGCAAAAGACTAAACTTCATTTTACCAGACTCTTCTCTCTTGGGCAACCTATTCGTTAATAGATTGAAATCCCCCTTTTTAAACGCTATAATCATACTTGGTTTAATCAAATTAGGGATGTGGTGAAACGGCTATCACAGCAGTCTCCAAAACTGCTTTTCTGGGTTCGAATCCCGGCATCCCTGCCACGTTCAGTTCACTTCGTTCATGAACGTGGCTGGCTAGCCACGTGAATAGAAGTAGAACATGAACTGTGGCCTGCTACCATAAATCCATGTACTATTTTTATATTCTTCAAAGCATTGGGAATAAAAAACTCTACCTCGGACAAACCTCAGATCTAAAACAAAGATTAAAATCCCACAACAACGGAGAAAATAAAGCAACAAAACCAAATGTTCCCTACGAATTAGTTTTCTACTCTGCTTTTAAAAGTGAAAAGGATGCTATAAATTGCGAAAAATATTTCAAGACTACAGCAGGATGGAAACGCCTCCACAAAATGCTCGAAAACACCCTAAAATGATTTGCAAAATCACAAAAGCTTTAAAAACTTGCTGCAATTACGCTAGCTAATTGTAATTAATAGCCATTTGAATAGTCTATTTGAAAAGTATTGCATTCCTGGATTGTCTTATCAATCTTTCTGAGGACCGTCCCCTATTTTCCTTGAAGGAGAAAATGTAGATATATCTAACGGACGCACGGATCGAACTTTGCTATACTACATAGGTGAAAGTTTATTTTGTCCGTCACGGAGAGTCTGAATTAACAGAAGCCAAACATCAATCACCCGAAACACCTCTAAGCAAACGTGGCAATCAACAAGCGTCATTCACTGCTCATCGATTTACAAATATTCCAATTGATCTTATCTTGACTAGCTCATATACAAGAGCGCTTCAGACAGCACAGGCAATAAAAGAAGTAAAGGCTGTGGCTGTCAACCAAAGCGATTTATTAATAGAGCGCAGAATGCCTTCTTCTTTTTTGAGTAAGTCCATCCATGATCCTAAAATAATGCCTATTCACCAAACTATCCGTGAGCATTTTTATGAACCAGGGTGGCATTATGCCGATGAAGAAAATTTTACTGACTTAATTACAAGAGTAAAAGCAGCACTTGAGTTTATTCATTCTCAAGAAAAAGAAAATATAGTGGTTGTTACTCATGGTTATTTTTTGACAGTCATGATTTATTTTATTCTTTTTGAGGAAAATGCCGATCCTCAATCATTTCAATCATTTAGAGATCACACTGCCAACTCCAACACCGGTATAACGCTTTGTGAATATATAGATGATAAGTGGAAACTTCTGACATGGAACGACATCGCTCATCTAGGATGAACTATTTCCAAATATTACTCAGTCTCCATTTTGATATAATTTATGTATGGGGTACATGAACTTCAAGGAGCCTGCTTTAGAAAAATTGTTCAAGAATTTCAAATGGTCGCGGAATAACACTATTCAGCTTTTTGAAGAAGCGCAAAATAATAATATTTTGAATTACAAATCGAGCTCAATTGAGGAAAAAAGTAATTACATTTTTCAACCTTTAGTCTTTCAATTTCAATGTATTATTTCTACAACGGATACCTATTATCGAAAGTTAACAGCTAATAAAAACCAGAATTTTGGCGTTTTGATAATAGCAGATAAGATTATTCCTAAAGAAGATATTAATGTTAATGAAATAAGGAACATATTAACTGAACAGCTAGTTAAACTTGAACGATTATTACAAAACTTTGACTCTAAAAAAATGGAAGAAAATATTGATCTTCTTCAAACAATTTCCAATCATGAGTACCTTCATCAAGGCCAGATGATAATAGATTTTCGCGAAGCAGGAAAAGATCTCCCTGAAAGATTTAGAAAAGCCTGGGCATTATAGAAACTATCACGAAAATTACGCTATAATGTTCGAAGTTTGACAGCCAGACCCTCCACAAAAGTACGCTTTGTTTGGATTACTACATCAAGCTACTCGAGGACCGTCCCCAACTTCGTCCCCAACTTCTTGTGGAATCTCTTTGTCTTCTCCATAATAAACTATGCCTATTAATATTGTATAATACCACCAACATGACTGAACAAAACCATCCAGAGAAACAACAAGAGAAAACGCCACAGGAATTAAACCAAGATTTGAGAACAATCTATGATCTTCTTCCAAACTTTAATATTTTTTATGCCGAAGAAGAAATATACCAAATAGATCATGTCGGCAATCTCATTGACACTCGATCAGATGAACAATATTGGGCAGATCTGAACAACTTAGAAGAAAATCTAAAAAGAAGAAAGCGTTCAGAAATGAGTCCAATACTTCAAGCCCGTTTACATGGTTTATTGGAACAATCTCATTTAGTGCCAAGTGCTCGTACATATGTCGAGCGGGAATTCGATCAGATAGCTGCGGAAGGGTTGGAACATGAAGATTATCCCAATCAATTGCCCTTTAAAACAAAATTACAATTCTATACTCGCTTGTTCAAATGGAAAGATCCGGATAATGGTGGCATATTTGACACAGAACAAGCCCAAGATATTGATAGAAGCTTGTATCGTATGGCAGTTAATGGAATTTTGTCTCGGCAAAGAACGGACGAACTACTTGCTGAAGATGAAGAAATACAAGACTTATTGAGCCGTGTACGAGAAACCATTAAAACTACTGAAGAGAAAATAAAAACAATGACGCCAGAGGAACTAGCAGAATATAATGCAAAAAAAGTTAAAGAAGATGAAGCTGCACATGAGACGCTGCGAAAGTTAAAAGATGAAGAAGCATTAGTAAAAGTTTGGAGAAATGAATATAAAACCCGCTACGGAGATGAGCCATAATGGAATCAGCTTAGCTTGCCAGGGGAATTAAATTCAGCCCTAGATCATGTCTCTGAAAGCAATTTCCTGATCGGATATTTCTCTTCCTTCTCTTCTTGAATAAGCCCCTATTAATTCATCTCTCCATCCGGGAAAAAGCCTGATACTGCTTGCTAAGCTGCGAAATAAGCCACTGTTTGCTGTAATTTCCATCCACGCCTTAAAAAAGGCTGACAAATTAGGACTATAAACACCTTCCCAAAACTCATCATCTTTTCCCCGATCTAAGACCTTAATATCTACTTTTCCCATCTTCAAAACATCCTCCCTACCGGGAACTTTTATGTTTAAATTTTCGTAGATTGGATACTTTGCCAAATCTTCTAAAAATATATTCCTGTAGTTTTCCAAAACTTTCCAGAAGGCTTCATTTCCGCATCTTAACTCATGAAGCGTCTCGCAAAGTCCGTCTATTTTATCTGCTACATCAACAATTTGACTTTCAACCGTTTCTTTTTCGGCTCTTTCTTTTTGATCTGAAAGATAAGTTTCTCTTGGTAATGTGGTAAACTCAGCAGCTAATCTATTTGCCGCATCCATCTCTCTTTTTCTTAACTGTTCTTTTTCTTCAAGAGACATAGCCCTTTTTATAGGAGTTGCTATATCTCCGGTTTCAATCTCGGGATCATCATGGTGAATAGAAATTCTCGCAACTTTTGACATATCTACCTGATAACCTCTTTCTAAGCATCCCTCTCCTATTTCAAGCGCTAAAGCTCGTACTCTTTTGGCATGGACAAGCAAGTTGGTTCTGTGAATCATCTCAAATTCATGGAAACGCACAACAGCATGCAGAGAATCATTCCATTTAGGAGTAGGTCCTTGTTCCAAATATTCTTTTTTTGGCATGCAGAGATTCTACATTAAGCTACATCTTTCTTCAATCCTCTAAATTAAATCTTGACTTTTGGATAACTATAGGGTATAGTATAATTTTGAGTATGGCAGAACAGCTTTGTGAATCATGTCAGCTAATGGACCCGGAAAAGGGCTGCTTCTTAAGGGAGGCTGTAGATGACATTGTAAGGGGTATCACTCCTATTAATAACCGGGGTGTATTTCAAAATATGATTAGAGAAGCAGAAGCCGAGATTGCCTTCTATAAAAATGAAGCTAGAAAAAAGCTTAATTGTCCCAATGTAGATTCCGTTAATCCTAATTTGCCCTCTTTTTCAAAACCTAGAGCAAAACCATTGAAATAAACCCAAGGCTTGCGCCAAGAATAGCTCCCCCAATTACATCAGTTGCCCAGTGCTCACCCAGATAAACCCTGCTTATTAACATTGCGACATCATAAACTATTAGAAAACTTAAAATTAAACCCTTCTGAGCTCTTGATAATCTTTTAGAACGTAAAACAATTAATCCGATAAGAACGCTTAAAAAAGCCGCCCTTCCCGCATGTCCCGAGGGATAGGAATTTTCCGCGCGGATGTGAAACTGCGGAAAATTCATAATCCTTTCGGTTCGGAGCATAAATTCAGGCGGAGGCAAATGGCTGACAAAGAACTTTCCGTAAAGTTCAATCAAATGGAAAAGACCAAAGAATCCCAATGCAAAAATCCCCCTGATTTTTCGCAAAAACACTAAGAAGACTAATAAAACCCCCAGGCTTATTTCGAATGCGCCAATATCGCTTAAGAAAGAAAATGCCTCATCAAACCGTCTGCTAATATTGTCCTGAAGTTTTACCGTATTATCGAAATCAAATTGAGTAAAAATATCTTTGTGAACGAAATAGGAGAAAAGAATGAAAAAGGAGAATAATAAAAAACCTATTAAAAAAAGAGTCTTTTTCATAATTTTCAATTTGAAATTTAAAATTTAAAATGAAATTGAAATGTTTAAAAATTTGAATTTGAAAATTCATTGAAAATTAAAAATTGAAAATTTCAAATTATTTAGAGTTTTAAATCTTTGAGAAATCTGCGGAATTCTCCGTTCACATCTTTGTGTTCCAAAGCCAATTCCACAACAGTTTTCATATATTCGATCTTGTTACCCGTATCATAATATTTTCCATTTTTTATTTCCGCCGCAATCACCCTTCTACTATCTTCCAGCATTAATTTTAAAGCGTCATTATAATAAAGCTCCTGACCCTCATTAAGATTTTCTTCTGCCTTTTTTAAATATTTAAATATATCAGGTGTTAAAAGAGTACTGGAAACATTTGCCAGGTCTGATGGGGCGGCATTTTTACCCGGTTTTTCCATAATTTTGTTTACGTCTATAATTCCTTCCCTTATACTGTTTCCTCCGGCAAATCCGTACCTGTCATAATCTTCATCTTTTGCCGCGCGCACCGACGAAAGAATAGAGCAGCCAAACTCTTCATAAAGCTCTACCATCTGCCTAAAGCGGCTTTTGGGTTTGGATATTATAAAATCATCGCTAAACGAATAAATGAAAGGCTCGTCCCCTATCAAATGCCTGACATTAAGAAGCGGCGTTCCATTTCCGTAAGGACCCTTTTGTCTGACATAGACAAAATTAGCCATCGAGGAAATTTTTGTAATACTCTCTAAAAGGGGTATTTTCTTTTCTCCTCCCAATCTTAGATTTTCTACCAAATCCAAATTTGCTGCGTCAAAATGATCCTCTATGGTTCTCTTGTGATAACCGGTAACCAAAATAATGTCTGTAATTCCCGCATCCACCAGCTCTTCAACCACGTATTGAATCACGGGTTTGTCAACGATCGGAAGCATTTCTTTGGGCATGGCTTTTGTTTGAGGAAGAAAACGGGTTCCGAATCCTGCAGCCGGAATAACAGCTTTCCTGATTTTATTCATGTTCCTTAATTTTACCCTTCTCCTCTTTACATGTCAACTGATATTTGATAAAATAGTTGAAAGTTGAAAATGGAAAATTGAAAATTGATTCTCAACTCTCAACTTTCAACTCTCAATTTCTTTATGGCAACAACACCTGTTAGTTTTGTTAAGGAAGCCGTAGATGAGCTAAAAAAAGTTGTCTGGCCTACCCGTCAGGAAGTTATGCGTTTGACACTTGTAGTTATAACAGTAAGTCTTATTGTCGGATTATTTTTAGGGGGATTGGATTTTGTTTTTGTTAAAATCATAGGAACAATAGTTAAGTAATTTGAAATTTGAAATTTAAAGTTTTCAATGAAAATTAAAAATTGAAAATTTAAAATTAAGATTATGAATAGCAATACGACATCAACATTACCTGCCCGCCATCGGCTGTCGCCTCAGGCGACTGCAGGCGGGGAAGAAATATTGGAACCAAAGCCAACTGCTGAATTAGGTAAGTGGTATATCGTCCACACATACTCAGGACATGAAAATAAGGTTAAAAAATCTCTACATCAGAGAATTCAAAGTCTTGGATTTGAAGACAGAATATTTGACATAATTGTCCCGACAAGAAATACAATCAAAGTCTCTCAAGGCAAAAAAGAAACAGTGAAAGAAAAGATCTTTCCGGGCTATGTTCTTATCCGGATGATTTTGGACGATGAGTCATGGCTTTTGGTCAGAACTACACAGGGAGTTACCGCTTTTATTGGTGCCGGCAACAAACCAACTCCAATTTCAGAAAAAGAAGTTGAGGCAATCCAGAAGTTTATGAAGCTGGAAGAACCGCTTTACAAAGCGGCATTTGTCAAAGGTGAAGCAGTCAAGATTGTCGATGGGCCTTTCTCTGATTTCCTGGGAGCGGTTGATGAAATCGACGAAACAAAAGGGAAATTAAAGGTTCTGGTCTCAATCTTTGGTCGCGAAACACCGGTTGAGCTAGACTTTTTGCAAGTGGCGAAGCTATAAGCTTCCGTTGTCATGCTGAATTTATTTCAGCATCTCATTTTGAAGGACTAGATCCTGAAATAAGTTCAGGATGACGCGAATAAACATATGGCAGCTAAGAAAGTAAAGACAATTATAAAATTAAACATCAAAGCCGGCGAAGCTACGCCTGCGCCTCCTGTTGGCCCGGCTCTCGGACAGCATGGTCTCCCTATCATGGAATTCGTTAAAGCTTTTAACGCTAAAACCGAGAAACAAAAAGGCACAATTATTCCGGCTGTTATAACTGTTTACACAGACAGAACTTTCTCTTTTATAACCAAAAAGCCCCCGGTTGCTGAAATGATTAAAAAAGCTTTGAGGCAAGAAAAAGGATCAGGAAAAGCAGGAAAAGAAATGATTGGAACTCTAACCATGACGCAAGCCGAGGAAATTGCAAAAACAAAATTAGAAGATCTCAATACAACCAATGTGCAAGCAGCTGCCAAAATTGTGGCTGGCACCGCACGCTCGATGGGAATCGAGGTAAAATAGTAAATTGTAAATAGTAAACAGTAAATATACATATCAAATTTGAAATTTAAAATGTATTTTTGCAATTTGCTATTTTAAATTTAAAATAATTACTATGGGAAAGATTAAAATCAGAGAGCTGGGAAACGAAGCTCTTGAGCAAAAAGAAAAACAGAAATCAAAACAAAAAGCCCACGAAAAAAAGCTGGTTAAAGGTGGCAAGGGCGGAGAAAGAGTGGTTTCTGTTGGGCCAAGCGAAGAAGAATTAGCCCGCCTGCAATTGCCTTCGGCATCAGCCGATGGCGGGCAGGCTAAAACTGAAGAATCTAAACCCAAAAAAGCAAAAAGTGCTTACAAAAAAATAAAGAAAGCTCCTCATTCTAAATCCTATCAGACGATTGCAAAAATAGTTGACAGAAACAAAAAGTATTCATTAATTGATGCTCTTGCTATTCTGGAAAAACTAAAAAGATCGCATTTTGATGAAACAGTTGAACTCCATTTGAATACAACTGAAACAGGACTTTCCGGCAATATCACTCTCCCCCACGGAACAGGAAAACAGATTAGGATCGCAATTGCAGATGATGATTTATTGGCTAAAGTGGCTACAGGAAAAATTGATTTTGATATTCTCTTGGCTGCTCCCGCAATGATGCCCAAGCTTGCAAGAGTTGCGAAAATTTTGGGACCAAAAGGACTGATGCCAAATCCGAAAAATGCAACTTTGGTTAAGGATCCGGAAAAGGCAGCGGAAAATTTTAAAAAGGGTCAGGTTAATTTCAGAACTGAAACAAAAGCGCCAATAATGCATTTAACTGTTGGAAAAATGTCCTTCGGAGCAAAAAAATTATCAGAGAATATTGATGCCTTAATTGAGGCTATTAAAAAAGAAAAAATCCGCAATGTAACCTTAAAAAGCACAATGAGTCCCGGCATCAAGCTAGAGCTATAGAGAATAAATCCACCATGCCTGCCTCGTATATGCGACACTTTGCCTGTCCGCCTTTGGCGGAACGCGAGCATCCTGATCGACATCGGGATAAACTCCGACTTCGGGAATGGCGGGCAATGTTCGAGGAGCCATGGGATAAAACTTGACCTAGATCATTAATCTCCCATCAAATCTTTTAATAAGTTTTTTGCTTTATCTCCATACCAGGGTTTAGGTAAAAATGCCTTGGGCAAAAAAGGATCATCGGCAATAACCTTTAACCATCTTGCCTTAATATTTCTAATATTACGTGCCCCCTCTTTCTTATCTGTCTTTTCTCCTTTATCCGCCTCTTCTTTCCCATCTGTCTCCCCTTTCTCTTTGCCTATCCCCTTCTCTCTTTTGCTATCTGATATTTGCATGCGATCGCCGATAGAAACCATATGGCTATTTTTCATTTCACTTCTTATTTCATGGATGCTACTTACAATATCCCTATATCTTTCATTGAGATCATCGAGCTTCCATATTTTATTAGCGAATTCGCGTTCGTCTCCAATAATAATTCTGTAAGTTTCCAGGAGATATAAATAATCTTTTATTCCCGCGCTCTGCGCAAATTCGCTAAAATCCCTTATGATATCGTGCGGACTGATAAAAACCGACTTTTGGAGCATACCGAATCCCAACTCTTTTAATTTTCTGCGTAACCCTTCACGTATTTTTTTATTAATCTCCTCTACGTCAAACATCACTATCCTCCATTTCCTGTCCCATTTTCTATTCTGCAACTGAAGCATGGGAAAATCGCGCTGAATTGTTTTTTTACCTTTTGTTGTTATTCTTATGTAAATTTCTCCATTTTTTTCAATTTTTTCGATAAGTTCAGTTTTTAAAGATCGCGAAACAAGCTGGTAAAAGTTATGCTTCTTATATCTATTAGGAATCCAACCGTACATATTTTTGTAGCTTGCGCTCATGAGGCGAAATGGATCTTGAATTTCTTCAGCAGCATCCAATAAATTGGCAAGACCAAGCAGCAAAATTTCCTTTGGCTTAAAAAACTTTCTCATTTATCTATATAACTATATAATGCGATCGCTGTCAATAATGAGATGGCTAAGTTTTTAAAGTTTGCCTGTATTTGACAAGCAGACTTGTATAGAAATTGAGGTGTTCTTTGGCGATATTTGACCAGTCAAACTCGGCTTTCACGTCTTTTGTTCCGCGTCTTCTTATCTCCTGTTTTTTTGTCTCCGGTAAATTTATAACTGCTATAATTTGTTTGGCCAGACTGTGTGGATTGTTAGGTCGGGCCATAAAAGGAGACAAATCTTTTCCAATTGCCTCATCTTGCCCCTCAATGTCGGTGCAAACAACCAAAGTCCCGCACGACCTGGCTTCTATTATGGTTCTGTTAAATCCCTCTCCCCCCGTAGATGGAGCCACAACCAAGTCTGCAGTTCTATATGCTTTTACTAATTCTTCTCGGGGCATAACTCCAACAAATTCAACAAGCTCCTGTATTCCCAATTCTTGTACCATTTTTTGCAAATCTTCTGTCATCTCCCCTTTTCCTGCAATTTTAAGTTTGATATTTTTAATGCCTGATTTTATTAATAAGTTAAACGCTTCGATCAAATCCGAAATTCCCTTTCTCTGATCGTGCCTTCCTGCAAAAAAAATTATTTTTTCATCATCTTCTGTCCAATTTTCCATCTTTGAACCATCAGGAGTCAGTTCCCCGGTATCTATTCCATTATAAATAACCCTGTAATCGGAGGGCAGTTTCTTTTGCCAAAATCTTTTTGTAGCCTGCGAAACCGCAATTCTTCCATCTAAATTATTGCTGATCGTCGACTCATATCCCGAACTTAAGCTCAATACGGTTTTCCTGTCAAGTTTTGGACGGCGGACCAGATGTCTGCCGACAAATTCAATCACTTTAAGTCCCCAACTCAAATCTTCTCTTCTTGCATGAAATTGTCCAATAACAACAGGACGCGGTATACCATCGGCTCTTTTCGACAATACAGAAATTATTGTATGTCCGATAGACGGAACAAAGGGCTCATGAATTACTACAATATCCGGATTAATTTTATTAAATATTTCTTCTGCGGTTTTTTTGCGCGACAGACTGGCTCTGAATTCTGTTTGGTCTGTTGAAATTTTAAAAGGCCTGCCCAATGTAAAATCAACTAAGCCTTCTCTTTCTGCTTCTTTTGATCCCGGAGCGATAACCGTAACAATACATTCCTTCTTCTCTAATGCTGGTTTTAGCCCCAAAATAAAATCTTTTACTCCCCCGGGCTCAGGAGTAAAAGCATAGGATGAAACCAAAGCGATACGCATAATGTTGCCTATAGCAATTATAATGGCTATAATTATTATAGCAATTATACCTTATGAAGCTATTTCTTGCAGATTTCCTTTTCTGGATACATTTTATTGTTGGATCTATATGGCTTGGGCTATTTTTGGCACCAAGCTCTTTGTGGCCTGACAAAATTACTTTTCATTTCTACTTAACGGTTGCAATCGTAGGACATCAATTTCTCTGGGGATTACTTATAATGCCTTGGACCCGCAAATTTAGAATGGTGTGTGTTTTGACAACTCCCATGCAGCTTTTACGCGGTCAAAAGATATCCGATCCCAAAAATTATAGTCACTCCTTCCTCAAGGAACTTGTTGGGAAAAACGGAATAAAGATTCCCCATGCGTTCTCAACTCTTCTCACCTTTTCCGCCTTGGGATTGATAATCTACCAATATTTCTTCCTCCGATAATCCTATAATAATCTCTCTCCCCAACTTATCCACATTCTTCACATTTTAAAAATAGTGAATATAGTAATTATATGCCATATTTGGGCTTGCTTATTTTTAAAATGTGTGATATTATTATTTTTACCTAAGACAGTGGGTTGAACGAAGTGAAATCATAAATCCCACCGAGGAGCGAATCAGTTTAAGAT
>CAZYIC010000013.1:0-23661 GCA_964646925.1 uncultured Gammaproteobacteria bacterium | reverse complement strand
GATGAGCTATGGTCCATTTCGGGGTAGATTCCTATATATTACTCACCCGTCTGCCATTGCCGGAGATCGGACTTCGGAAATCGGAAATCAGATTTTTGATCTAATAGTTGATGAAAATTTATTGAGCTGTCTTGAAATTGCCTTATAAACTTCTGCGCAATTTTTCAAAACTCCTATAGGGATTTTGTTAAAAGAAGAAATTGCAATTATTCGTAAATGCGTAATGGTCTCATCTGAAGTGCTCATCGCTTCTATGATGAAACGATTAAGTTCCTTTTGAGACCTTCTTCTCCCAAATCCCTCAGCAATTAAGGGTGCAATCGCTTTAGATGATCTTAAAACCTGCCTTTTTGTATCACGTAATTCCTCAGGTAAATCTTTTACAATTTTCTCAACTAAAAGAAATGCTTCTAAAGCCTGTTTGTAAGCCCTTAATTTCGTAACATCCATCAATTTATATAGTATCATAAATCCGAAATCAGACTTCTGAATTCTGATCTCCGGCCATTCGACTTGCATGCTTAAGGCACGCCGCCAGCGTTCATCCTGAGCCAGGATCAAACTCTCAAAAAAAATTAACGAAGTTAATTTTTTGCAGTCCGCCGAAGCTCAAATGAGCGAAGGTGGACAAAAAAATTAGCAACGCTAAACTCCGCCTAATGCGGAGATTTCCTACCACTTCTTGACTGAGAAGCTATGCTTCGAAGGAAATCCGCCAAAGATTGCTCCTTGAGCCGCATCCCGCTGAGCGGGATAAGGCGAAAGGGAAAATCGGGCGGACTGATTTCTTTAAAGATGCTTCTACTAAAATCCAGAAGAATCCTGATTCTGATTTGCTGCTTGACTCAAATTATCAAAGTGCGATGTAAAAAGACCAAAAAACCTCCCAAAGGAGGATTCATTTTAACCCAAACTTTGGTAGATATTTTTTACATACCAACAGCTATTATAAACCAATTCCGATAAATGTCAATGCGCATTTTAATGTTGCACGCAATTTGAATTTTTCCGGCTTAAAAATTTATTTTTTGCGGTTTGGGGTTTCGATTTTTTTATCGAAATGCTCATTAACGGGTTTTTCTTTATCATTTTTATTCTCCGGAATTTGTCTATTCTCACTACCTTCTAAATCTTTTTTAATTTTATCCAGCGCCGATTGCGTCTCCCTTAAGGTTTGCGCAATTTTTTTCTGCTCCAAAATACGAGCTCTTTCCGATTGCGCAGGAGGAATATTTGGCGCTATTGTAGTCATTTCTGTTGGAATCAATGTTGGCATTAAGGTTGGAATTGGGGTTGGGGTGGGGGTTAAAACAGAAACTGAGCTTGGTGAAGGTGAAAAAACAGGAGTCTGGGTGGGGGTGGGGGTTAAAAGAAGTGGAGTCGGGGTTAGTGACGGGGCAAAAGTTGGTTTTCCTGTAGGAGAGATTTGGGTTTGGGAAACAGCAGAAACCGTAGGCGCTGGGCTGGATATTAAAGTCAGCGAAGATGATGGCGATGGAGATGGAAAGTTTTGCTGTTTCTGATTTTGGGGTACTGGCGATAATTGCTGATTTGAGGTTGGAGCGGAAGTTTGGATTGGGGTGAACGGAATATTCTGTTGTGTTTTTAATTGAAGAATAGACAGACTGTTCTGATATTCATTAATTTTACTTATAAGTTTTTCCTGCGCTTTTGCCTTCTGTGTGTCATTTTTCAAATTTAACACCTCAATTTGTGCGGCCTCTACCCCGTCAATAAAACCGGATAATCCAGTTGCATTGGACTTTGACAAAACTAAAGTTTGAGCTTCTTTAAATCTGGTCTCTGTCAAATCTGTCCGAAAGGCCGCTTTTGTCGCAGGACTAACAGAAGCAGCAGCCAAAATTATATTTTCCATTCCTCTTTTAACCGGATAAAACGTATCGCCCGGAATGCTATTTTGAGATAAAAATATTAAAGCAGTTGGAGGAGCCAAGAAAAACAAAACAACCCACAAACCAATATTCAACATTTTTCCCCATTTCTTAATCTTTTTAAATCTCAAAAGATTTTTTTCCTGCTGCGTCTGGTTTGGTTGAGAAACCTGCTGAGATTGACTTCCTTGAACTTGCTGATTCGGATCCATATTATTTATCATAGTTCAGAAGAAAATTACTGTCAATCCCTCCTCGCCAACATTTAACTAAAGTATGCGGCCGCTTGCTGTTGTTAAATAGCGACTTGGGGATGGCCCTCAGTTTTCTTGTCCTAACAATCCAAACTAAGCATACTTTTTAGATCTCCTTTTAAACCGTTCCTACTATCACCTATCATAGCTATGAGGCAATGCGGGCTTCAATACCCACCTTTACTACCCACCTTCGAGGTGGACTAGCTTGACACCTTCACTTACAGACTTAAAATCCAATCTTTAAAATCACTTTCAACTTTATAGTTTGGAAGCGCATTAAACGATTGATCAAGAAATCCGCCTATGGCTCGGGACGCCAAAACTGTCTGCAATTTTTCCCCATCATATCCTTTATTTAAAAGCTCTTGAAATAATTTCATCGCTAAATCAGGCATTCCTAAAACTGAGTAAACTCTTTGAATAAAATAGCAAATGTCATAATTCTCAACTCCATGCGAATGAGCATGCTCGCCGTCAATTAATCCCAACTTATCTCCCAAAACCATAATATGCCAGGGAGTAAAGTCTCCATGTCTTGGTTTTTCAGCAAGGTTTTTAGATCCTTCAACGACAATATTCCAAAGGGCTTTTAAGCCATACTTTCGCGAAACTTCTTTCGCAACAGAATCTAACCAGGATTTTGTTTTTAATCTAAACCATTCTTGATGATCGGAATTCTGAATTGCATCATTTATCGGAATATTAAGAGGCAAACTTTGAATATATTCGGAAAAAGAAATTATATTATTAATATTTGGTTCAATTAAATTAGTTTCTCCTTCCACATCGCACAAAAAAGGTCCGTCAAATCTATCCATAACGAGATAATAAAGACTATTATAATGCCCATCTGCTACATTTTTGGGGACTAGAAAATTGTCAGAGCTAGAGTATTTATTAAATTCATCATTCCAAACTTTTTCCGTTTCACTTCGAACGCTAATTCCTTCCGTGGTCGATAACTTTAGAAAAAATTCTTCTCCATCTTTCTTGACAAACAATGCTATATGCCTCTTTTCCTGCCACAATTTGTTGACAGTGTATATTTGGCTAAAAAACTCTTTAACGCGATCTAAATCAAGCTGTTGTCCAACTCTATAGTCCAAGCTTTTTCCGTTTTTCTTAACCCCAAACGCTTCCATGAAAATATTATACTAAAAATATTGAACTTAAATTAGATTGATGCAAAGGCTTTCTTTTGGGAGATTAATTGAAGATTGGTGATAAATTTGAAGTCCTTTATATTCTCAGTTACCAAAATCTTTTCCCTCAAAATACAGGCCGCTGCGATTAACGCATCAAAAAATATAAGTCCATGAGATAAATGATAGTTTCTTAGAAGTTTGATTGCAAAATCTGAAATCTCTCTGTCTATTCTTATCTGAGTAAGTGGCTCGCAGATTTTTTCTACGATCGCAAGCTCCCGCTTGCTATAACAACCTTGAATTAGCTCAATAAATGTTACAGATGATATCTCGGGAAGATCCTCAAGAAATTTTTTGGCCCTGAAATTTCTCTTTAAAACTTCTACAAGTACCGTTGTATCTACAAGATATTGATTCATCTTTGCCTAAGAGATATTTTACGCCTGAGATTCCTCACCCATTGAGCAGTATTTTTTATATCTTTCCTATCTTTCCAAAGACCAAATACTTCATCAAATGCGCCTACCCCGGATTTAGCATTGGAAACAGGAACAAGCATTGCGCGGGGCTTGCCGAATTTAGTAATAATTACCTCCTGACCTGTCATTTCAACCCTTGAAACAATGTCGGCAAGATTATTTCTGGTATCTTTAATACTAATTACTTGAGTCATACGCTAACTACTCTAACAGAAAGTGTCAACTTTGTCAATATGTAAACTTTGTACACTTTAAGCTAGACCCAAAGTATTTCATTTTGGATTGATTTGTCAATGCTTCTGAGGACCGTCCCCAATTGTCACTCCCCAAAGGAAATGACAAAAGCTAACCTATGCATCATCTCCACTCTCGATTACACCTGATTGATAAGTATTAATCGCAAATTTATCCTCTTCTTCACTACTAAAAATAGGTTTTATAGACTTTACTAACCCGTTTTCAATGGTGATATTAAGATTAATAATAGATTCGATAGGCACATCAGGAGCTATAACCCTACATCCTATTTTAGATATTGCTTCTCCAATTCCTCCAAGCGCACCTGTACTACACGAACTCAAAATAACCGTAGGATTATCTATGAAAGCCTGCTTCATTGCTTCAGCTCCTTTCCGAGCTACTTGATCTTGCCTTAATCGTCCTTTAGATCTAGGATCCGTTTCCGAAAATTCTATTAAGTTTTCCTCCCCATGCCCAGCTATCACCATAAAAGAAGCGCGATCATATTTTTTTCTTGATCTATTAAGTATTTCTACCAATTCAAGGGCACTTCCCACCTCCCAAATCCTAAAAACGCATTTACCTTCAGTTCTTCCTATCGCTCGTTTTAGCATCTGTCCAAGTGCTCCTGTAAAAACACCATTATAATCATCTTTAGGGAACATGCAAATCCCGAATGGAGTATTCCTATCTTTAAAGTTCCTCTGATCGTATTGCCGTATAAGCACCTCTGTAGGATATCTATTGAAATTGTTAATTCCAAATTCGGATTGCAGGACTTTACCTATTCCTGGTCTTTCCCTTTCCATATCCAACAAGTTCCAAAGACTACGCAATTCAGACCCAGAAAAGGCCTTGCCTTGTCTTGACCAAACACTAAATAAACTTTCTGGATCAAGATTCATATCTGATAATTGTTTTGCAACTATATCTCTAATCTCGTCCAATTTTACCCCAATCAAGGCGTAGTAAGCACCACTTTTTACTGCGGGCTCCTGTTCTGCACAGAGACCGCTTACAATTTCTTTGGCTTTTTTCTTTTGATCCTCGTCACCATGTTTGAATATTTCATTAGAAATTCTTCTACTTATATATGGCACCTGCCCAGGGAAAAAAGGATCTGGGGACTTAAGTCTAAAGCTTGGACCAAAATGCTCCAGTAAAAAATCTAAATCTTCTTTGACGACAGGTACTCCATCCGTACCTTTATCTGTTTGTGATAATATGTCTGATATTCTAACTCTTTCTTGTTCGGAAATAGCGGGAGCCTCGTTTCTGATTAGTTCTGAAAACTCTGCCATACTCAACTTATTATTTGATATGTATTATATCTTATCACTTTTTAAAAGATTGTTTTATCAAATTAATTTTGTCATTCAACCCTGCTGATCACTTACCTTCATTGCCTGAAATAAAACAATTCCCAGACTTACTACAACATTTAAGCTTTTATTTACTCCCCACATTGGGATTTCCACGATTTGGTCGCACATCTGCAAAGCAGATTTTGAAACACCATGAGTTTCGTGACCTACTACCAGAGCAATTGGAAAAGAATAATCCGCTTTATTATACGACACACTCCTTGCGTCTTGTTCAATTGCAACCACCCGCAAATTTTTAATTTTTAATTTTAAATTTTTAATTGCGGATTTTGCTGTATCAAAATGCTCCCACTCAACCCACTCGGTAGTATTAATTGATGCTTTCTTTATTCTGGTATGAGGTGGCGTCTCGGTTTCGCCACACAGCAAAATCCGTTTTGCGGCCACCGCATCCGCCAATCTAAAAATTGATCCGATATTATAAGTGTCCATCACATTGTCCAGAATAATATAAATCGGATTTTTTTTAATTTTTTTAATTTCTTTTTCCGTAGATTTAGTTGTCCGCAACTGCGCCGCGCCAAGTTTTATCATTGAGGTATTATACAACAAACCGAGGACATTTTAGTCTTTGCCGCTTGCGCCACTCTCTCCGCTACCTGACGTGCCTGAACTACCGGAGATCCCCGAACCTGAACTTCCCGAATTCTCCGAGATAGAACTTCCGGATCCGGAACTGGATGTTGTCTTTATTTCTGTTATTTTCTTCTGAGCTTCTCTAAAATTTTGTGCTGCTTCCAATGCGCTATTTGCTGATTTTTTCGCTTCCTGCGTTGCTTTTTCATGCAGTTTCAAGATATTCTTCTGTTTTTCTTTCTGTTTTTCCAAAAGTTTTTCCTGCTGTTTTCTCAATGTCTCATTTTTTACTTCAATCGCACGCAACAGAGCTTCCTCACGATGAGCTTGATCCTTTTGCGCGGCTTGACTTGCGAGTCTTGTCAAAACATCTACCGCATGAGTTAATCCCTTTGCCGAAGAACTTGCCTCATCTACCCTATCTTCAACTTCCTGATTTAGATCATCTTCCATTTCACTTTCCAATAAATCCGCTGACAAATGATCTTCAACTTCTACTTTAGTTACTTTTAAGGCTTCTTTTGTGGCCTGAACCTGTTTTTTAAGTTCCCCATTCGCTTGTTTCTCCAGAATAGAAAGTTTTTCCCGCTTGTCTTTAATCGAGTCATTTATTGACTTTGCCAGCAAGCTTATATTTCGGCCGGTAAGTTTGGCTGTGTCAAGATCATCCGATGCTCTTTTCAGATTGTCCGATACTCCCTGCAAAGAGGTTCTTACCGCGCTTACGTTATTTTTAAGCAACATCAACTGTAATTCTGCCAGTCTTTCGCCTGCAACTGCCGCATGGATTTTTACTTTGTCTTCCGGGCTGAAAGCCAAGAAAAGCCTAACATTCTGTTTTATTCTGTCCAGAAAGAAAAGCGGACTGTCGGGAAGTATCAATCCCGGACCTTCATTGGTCGGAGGGATGGAAGGCTCCGTGATTATAGCTGTTGTATCACCCAAAACCTGTGACTGATGATGAGCAGAAACAACTCCTGAAGAAAAAGGAAAAAAAAGTAATAAGACAAAAGCTGCTTTAACAAAAGTTCCTACTATTTTACCCACATAATCATTGTTATATACTTTTGCGTAAAATGTCAAGGGGTAAGAGTAAATTTGACAACTCCTGCAAGCAATGATCTATAATAAAAACCATGACAGCAACAGCGCATGCGGTTATAGGTACTGTTATTGCAGCCAAAATCGGAAATCCGGGCTTGGCAATTCCCTTAGCATTTGTTTCCCATATTGCCGCAGATTTAGTCCCCCATTGGGATGTTGGAACCAACAGGCATTTTAAAACCAGAAGGCAAATGCGCATCCAGGCGGCATTGGATGTAATTACAAGTTTTGCACTCTCATATTTTTTAATCTCTTTCTTTTTCCCTCAGACCAATCTCCTGTATGCATTCATAATGATAATTGCAGCCCAATCATTTGACTGGCTTATGGCTCCATACTATTTTTTCGGCATCAAACAATTCAAATGGGCTTATGATTTTGGAAAGAAAACCAATAAAGAATTAGACAAGCCTTGGGGAATTATTACTCAAGTTGTAATTTTAATAGCAATAGTAACTCTGGCAAAGATCTTTTAATCTCTTGAGATAACACCCTTGGGGTGAGTTTGTAGTTACACCTGCGGATTTATTGAAGAACTTTTAATATCCTCTAATTTCCATGCAGCAAAGTCACATTTAGGCCTGCCCGCCAGAACTTCGTTCAGGCACCTATTTAAACTTTTTGAGCAGGTTGTTCTTTTTTTATATCCTCAACCTTCCACGCCGCAAATGTACAGGCGGGGTAATTGGAGCAACCGTAGAATCTTCGGCCTTTACGGGTTTTTTTGACCACAACATCTCCTCCATCTTTGGGACATTTGATGTCAGTTTTTTCAACAAATGCCTTGGTAAATTTACATGCAGGAAAAGTTGAGCAGGACAGAAATTTACCAAATCGTCCCGTTCTAATTATCAAATTCCCCTTTCCGCATTGAGAACATTTCTCGTCAGTCTCCTCAACTGCGATCGCTACTCTATCTGCCCCCTCAACTTCTGTTAATTTTTTCTCAAATGGCGTGTAAAAATCTTTCATCATCGGCGCCCATTTTCTTTGTCCATTCGCAATTTCGTCAAGACTATCTTCCATTGAAGCAGTAAATGGAATATCGTCAATATCGGAAAAGTTTTTGACCAAAAAGTCATTCACGGCAATTCCAATCGCGGTTGGGAAAAACTTACCTTCCTGACGGTCAATGTACTGACGAGACTCGATGGTTGAGATGATAGTTGCGTAAGTTGAAGGCCTGCCAATTCCTTTTTCTTCCAAAGTTTTGATAATGCTAGCATCATTGTAGCGAGGAGGAGGCAATGTTTCATGTTCTTTTTGTAAAACATCAACTAAATTTAAATTCTGCTTTGCAGAAAAATGCGGAAGTCTGTTATCACCAAGACCAGAGGAATTAACTTTCAAAAACCCATCAAAAACTAGAACCGACCCATTTGCTTTTAACCCATAAACACTTCCTTCATTTTTCATTTTTAATTCTTCATTTTTAATTTGAGAGTCTACGAATACGGTCGTAGACTCGATTACCGCGTCTGACATTTGAGACGCAACTGCTCTTTTCCAAATCAAATCATATAATTTCCACCCCTGTTGCCCCACGATACTTAATACTTTATCCTTAATCATTAATCCTTGACCGACCGAAGTCGGCCTTATCGCCTCGTGCGCTTCCTGGGCTAATTTCTGTTTTGTAGAATAGAATCGGGGTTTTTGCGGAACATATTTTTCTCCATACTCTTTTTTGACAAAATTGATAATTCCAAACATCGCAGCTTGCCCGATCATTACAGAGTCTGTTCTGTGATAAGTAATATAGCCTTCCTCGTATAATTTCTGCGCAAGGCTCATGGTTCTTTTTCCATTTATTCCGAGCCTTCGGGCTGCATCTTGTTGGAGAGTAGAAGTTGTATAAGGAGATGCAGGACTTCTTTTTGTTGCTTTTTGCAAAACATCTGAAACGACAAAATTTTTTGTCTTTAAATCTGCAACTATTTGTTTTGCTTTTTCATATGAATCAATAGTAGTTTTTGTTACCTTGTAATTCCCATCGTAAAGCTCAAAAGTTCTTTGCAGCTCAATCTTTCCCGCCTGCCACGACTTGCCGTCTGGCATGGCGGGCAGGTCCCCATTAATTTCGATTAACTCGAATTCGACTACATTTGTCTCTTTTGTATCCTCTGTCTCTTTTGTTAACATTGCAGCAATGGTCCAATACTTTTCCTTTTCAAATTTCCCAATCTCTCTTTCTCTTTCAACAATTAAACGCAATGCGACACTTTGCACCCGTCCTGCTGACAGGCCTCTACGAACTTTTTTCCAAAGAAGAGGAGATAATTTGTATCCAACAAGCCTATCTAAAACCCTTCTTGCTGTCTGCGCATCAACTAAATTCTTGTCTATATTTCGTGGACTTTTCAAAGCCTCTTCAATCGCCTCTTTGGTAATTTCATGAAACACTATCCGCTTAAAAGTATCACGGGTATTAAGAGTATCACGAGTACCACGAGGAGAATTTTTCCCTGTGATACCTGTGGTACCCGTTTGCCCCGTGGTACCCTTCAGCATATCGGCGACATGCGAAGCGATTGCCTCCCCTTCTCTGTCCGGATCAGTCGCCAGAATAATTCGTTCTGCAGACTTTGCCAATGATTTAAGCTCTGAAATAATTTGTTTTTTATCATTAACTATCTCATACAAAGGGGCAAAATCGTGCTTAAAATCAATTCCAATTTTGCTTTTTGGCAAATCCACAACATGTCCCATCGAGGCTTTGATAACATAATCAGATCCCAAAAACTTCCCAATCGTCCTTGCTTTCGTAGGACTTTCAACAATAACTAATTCCATAACAATTTAGCAATTCGTATTTCATCATTCATCATTATATATGGAAGTGTCAAGTCCTAAACCAAAAAACCCTTCCAAAATTGCTTTAAGAAGGGCTTAAGGAAGACAAAATATTTAAAAATTCCTGAAAGACTATCACAAACCAAAGAGCCAAATTTCGGATTCGCATTGACAACTCTTTATCATTTCCTTAAATTCCATAAAATTCCCCTTGACAGAAAACTCTTTCTGTAATACAATTTAATACATATGCGGACACAAAGATCAATTATCAACATTTCCGTTCCCAGAAAAATGGAAATACAAATACAGAAAGTGGCAAAAGAGGAAAACAGAACGATAAGCGAACTCTTAAGAGAAACCTTTAGAAGGTATGAATTTGATAGGGATTGGGCTAAAATTAAGGCGATAGGAAAAGCAACAGCGCTTAGGATGGACATTAAAAGCGATGAAGACGTAGAACGAATAGCTGGATGAGAATTGTTCTTGATACTAACATCTATATTGCAGCAGCAACCCACGAAGGATTTTCAGCTCATGTATTTGAAACGCTTAGCGAAAGCGCCGATTTTACAGTAATTATATCCTCAGAAATTTTAGATGAGTTAGGAAAAAAACTGAAAGATAAATTTAATTGGCTTACGGGAGATATTGTTAGTTTTCTAGCAAAAGTGAAAAATGTTAGCGAACTGGTAAAGATTACAGAAAAAATATCTATTATTGCCAGAGATCCTGACGATAATAAAATCTTAGAGTGTGCTCTATCGGGAAAAGGAGATTTAATTGTTACGTTAGGCCAAGATTTAATTAAGATAAAGACATTTAAGGGTATCGGAATTGTTCATTCAAAAACCCTAACCTGGATATTGCCGAAATATTTCAAGCAGAAAACATTCCACTTCCTGAACTTTTTACCATTCCCTTTATTTCCATGATAGTTAGGAGGCTGCTGAGTTTTGAGGAATTAAGCTTTGAACGCCTCACAATTTCATCAAAATGCAACTGTTCATTTTCCAAAAGCTTTAAAATTATTTTCTCCTCCTCTGTCGCGTCGTCCCTAATTTTTGAATTTTGATTTGTATTTTTGAATTTTGATTTTTGAATTTTTAATTCCTTGAAAATGTCTTCCCCCGATGTCACCATTTTCGCGCCTTTTTGCAAAAGTTTGTATGGTCCTTTTGACATGCTTGATGTGATTGGTCCCGGAACTGCGAAAACCTTGCGGCCAAACTTTAAGGCAAAATTAGCAGTAATTAGTGAGCCGCTGTCTTCCGCTCCTTCGGTGACTAAAACTGCCTGAGATAAACCTGCAATAATCCGATTTCGGGCAGGAAAAGTCCATTGAGTCGGCTTCATTCCCAGCGGAAATTCCGAAACAACGCAGCCTTTTTGAACAATATTATTATATATAGTAAGATTTTCTCGTGGATTACAACAATCTACTCCGCATCCTAAAACTGCAATGGTTTTCCCTCCGTTTTCAAGCGCGGTCATATGTGAAATCGCATCAACACCAAGAGCTAAACCTGAAACAATTATAAACCCATTATTAACAAGTTCCACAGTCAGCAATTTCGTCACTTCCCTGCCATACTGCGTAGTTTTCCGAGCTCCAACAACCGCTACCGAAAGGTTAGGGGTGACGCCAGAGGAAGGGCTCCCGACACCGCGCATCTTCGCCAGCCGAGGCGTAGCCGAGAAAATCGAAGGAGCAGTGGCGGGAGGGAAACTGGCGGCAGGACCCCTAAAATCCTGAGCGTCACCCGAAACACGCAACTGCCGAATAGAAAGAATTTCCTTGCTACCCCGGCCATACAAAACAAACGGCGGATTCTTTATCTCCTTCAAAGTTTGCGGATAATCTTCATCTCGCAGAGTCACAAACCAAACATCTTTTTCTTTAAGTTTTTTCAGATAATCCTCAATCGAAAATTCTTCACGAAACCTTTCAAACTTACCGGAGAACTCTTCACCCATCACCTTAACTAGGCGCCGAATGGTGCCTGACCAGGCGGCTTTTGCAGTTCCAAACTCTTCTAAAATCTTTCTAAATTTCGCCGGTCCAATCGCAGGAAACGCAGAAAAACCTAACCAATAAGCTCGTTCCTTCATAACCCTAGCTTATCATAAGTTATTAGCTGGAAGTTGAAATTAGAAGTTGAATTTATCTTCCTCGCCTCGCTGAAGCTTTGGCGAAGCCACGCCAAAGGCGGGCGAAGCACGCAATCCCCTTTTCCGGAACTTCTATAGACTCTTAATGCATTTTCTTGCTTCAAATTCTGACCAATCGGAAGGCAATAATTCTTTTGGCAAAAATGGATCACTTAATAAAACTCTCAAATACATTTCTTTAATTTTCATTATCTTCTTGTCTTTTTCCGCTTCATAGATTTTTAATCGCTTCTCCCTATTTAACTCCTTAGTGCTGCCGCTTAATATAGTTAAATGCCTATTTTCTACTTCCTGCGCCTTTCTAACAATCTCAAGATATCTTTCATTCAGATCATCTAGTCTCCATACTTTTCTCGCTAATTCTTTTTGTCTTCCGGCTGCGATATGGGAAGCCTCAAGAATATAAACGGAATCACCCAATCCAATATTATCTACATATTCGGAGAAATCCTTAACAATATCATGGGGCGTAATAAAAACAGATTCTTGAAGCATTCCAAATCCCAATTCTTTTAGTTTTCTTCGCAAATCTTCTCTTTTCCTCTTCTCTAATTCTTTAATATCAAACATAACCATTCTCCATTTTCCATCCCACGACTTTTTTTGAAGATGAAGTATTGGAAAATCTCTTTGCACTCTTTTTTCACCCTGCGAAGTTACACGAATATAAACAGCTCCTCGCTTCTCAACCTTCTCTATGTATCCGGCTTTCAAACTACGCCAAACTAAATGATCAAAGTCATGCCTCTTGTATTTTTGTGGCACCCATCCGTACATCTGCTCATAGCTCTTACTAATAATACTAAGTGGATCTTTAATCTCTTCGAATATATCCAAAGCATTAGCGAGTCCCAAAAGTAATATGTCTTGAGGCCGCAATAATTTTCTCATACTATATATCTTATTTAACTATATGGTGCGGCCGCTGTCAATAGTTAAATGATTATCTATAATTCACGATATAGTTGGACTAAGCTGGATATGAAAGGGAATTTAAAGAGAATTTATCGGGAGAACCACTCTTCGAGGATTTTTTTGGCTATGGGGGCGGCGATATTGGAGCCTTCGCCTGATTCCTCTGCCAAAACTGTAACTATAATCTGCGGATTGTCGCTTGGTGTAAAAAGCGTGATCCAGGCATGAGGCAAGGTTTCCTCTCCGCCATGCTGAGCGGTTCCCGTCTTACACGCAATTTTTATTTCCCCTTCGCCATTTTTGATTTTTGATTTTTGATTTTTGAAATTAAATAGAGGCCACGCGACTCCTCCCGTCGAACAAGACTCGATCATTCCTTCCTTGATTAATGAAACAGTTTCTTTGCTCAAAAACTTAGTATTTAGTATTGAGTATTTAGTATTAAGTAAAAGATGGGGTTGATAAAGAATTCCCCCATTTGCGATTGCCTGAGTCCAAATATTAACCTGAAGTGGCGTAGTTAAAAGGTATCCTTGTCCGATTCCGTAATGATAAGTATCTCCGAGATACCAATTTTCTCCAATTACTTCTTTTTTCCATTCTTGCGTAGGAACTACCCCACTCCGCTCCCCCTCCAGATCAATTCCAAGTTTCTTGCCTAAACCAAATTTTTCTGCGAATTGAGACAGCTTGTTAACTCCAACTTTTTCAGCTAATTTGTAGAAAAAAATATCATTAGATCTTTTGATTGCCTTAACCACGTTTAAACTCTCTTCTTTTTTTCCGTATTGTGTGTAATACCAATTCGCAAAAGAAGAACCTCCAACGTTAAAAACTCCCGTATCTTCAACTTCAAAATTTTTGTCAATAACTTTATCCTCCAGTCCTGCAGCTGCGGTAATAAGTTTAAATGTGGATCCGGGAGGATATGTTCCTCCAATTGCCCGGTTTAAAAAAGGCTGATTTTCCGAATCATTCAAAATCTGCGTTATTAAAGATTGCGAATTCCGCATTGCAGAACCCATTGTGAAAAGGTTTGGATCAAAAGATGGCTTGGAGACAAGAGCCAATATTTCGCCTTTCGGATTCGAAACAATTACTGCTCCTTTTTTGACGTCTTTTACCGTGTCAAATACTGCTTTTTGAAGAGCTATGTCCAAAGTAAGAACAATGTTCTGTCCGGAAACAGGATCTGTCCGGCCTAGCTTTCGAATAACCTTGCCCATACTATTTACCTCAACCAGCTCTTTCCCATTAGTCCCTTTCAGCAAACTCTCATATTTTCCCTCTATTCCCATTTTCCCGATCAGATCTCCGCCTTTATATCCAACAAATTCACTTTGCAAGAGTTCTTCTTGAGAAATCTGTCCGATGTATCCTAGCACGTGAGAAGCAGCTTCTTTGTAGGGATAGTTCCTTAAAGAATCAATTTCTAAATTGGTTTTTCCTTCAGAGATAAGCTTCAATGCCTCATCTTTACCTATAAGCTTTGTCTTGCCCAAGGAGGTGCCGCCTGGTACCTCCCTGAAGCCGGGAGTATTAAAAACTAACGGAACTCCATTTCTGTCAAAAATAATTCCCCGGGGAGCATGAATAGGAACTGTTCTCGTTCTATTGCTGTCTGACAGATTTCTATAAGCAGATCCTTGAATTATTTGCAGAAAAAATAACCTAGCCAAAATCAAACAGCCGACAACAATCAAAATTAAAGGCATTAAATAACTTCGAATTGAGTAATTTTTACCAGAACTACCTGGATGTCTTTGACTTTTTTCAAGCTTTATATAGTCTCCGAACGCGGGCCCAATTTTAACCATAGTTTTTGGATGTCATTCTGAACGTAGTGAAGAATCTACTTGCCTGCCGGCAGGTAGGGATCCTTCGCTTTGCTCAGGATGACATTGAACAAGAGAGCAGCCAAAATCGCATTTACCAATGACTGAATTAAAGCATTACTGTATCCAAAAATCCACAAGTAGAAAATACTTCCCAGAAATGAAGCAAGGAACACAAAAGTTAGGGTTTGAGTTTCGAACTTTCTCTTATAAAGAAAGAGAATAAATATAATAATAGTCAATACCAAGCTCGTATATCCCAAAGGTCTGATCAGGATTAGATCTAGAAATAAACCTAGTCCAAGGGCCGCAAAAAATACCCAGGATTTTCTGATCAGGACAGCCAAAACAATAAGCAAAGGAATTGACAGGGGTACCGTCGTAACTCCTGCCAGAAATATTGCTGCTAAAAAAAGCAAAGTAAAGAAAAACATTATCTATTTCCTATATATACAAAAACCGTAGATAGATTTACAAAGTTAACAAAACTCTCAACTTCCGCTTTTTGAAAAAGATCGCTTGGATTTTTCTCAACTGATTTAATTTTACCGACTATTAAATCTGCCGGAATACCAATTCCGTCTTGATTAACATCACCCTTTGTCAAAACCAGCTCTCCTATTATAATGTTTTCTGAAAGTAGGACGTTTTCTAAAGTCAAACTTCCTCCGCCCTTAACTATCCCGACAGCTCCATTTTGTGTCTTGGCTGTAAAAGAAAGTGAAGAATTAATCAAACTTACTTTAGAAAGATTAACGGAAACTTGCACTATTGTACCTATTAAATTATCCTTAACAACAACCGCAGAGCCTTTTTTGACATTATCCTTTGCTCCTATATTTAAAATAAAAAAGGTTGGAGTTGAAATTCCGGGAACAAATGAAGGCGCACCTATTATCTCTGCCTTCAAAAGTTTAACGCTTTGAGGGTAAGATGTCTGGAATTGATCGGACAATGCCGCATTTTCTCTTTTAAGTTTTTCGAAATCCGCAACGCGGGACAAAAGCTCCAGGTTCGCCTCTTCCAGCTTCTTAACTTTTGCGCTTTCCGATATAAAAGGTAAATTTTGGAAAAAGTTGTAAGAAAAACTTTGTATTGCAGATGTTGGTTTTTCTAAAAACGAAAAGAATTTAAGATTTCCTGAAAGAGAAAGAATCAAGATTGCGACACACAAAACAATTACAACTAGAAAAGCGGGCAAAAAACTCTCTCTCCTTTTCATAAAATCTCGCCTCCGGCGGATAGGACTATTCTATACTTAAAAGCACTGTTTGACAATGTAATATTTTTTTACTACACTAAGCCCAAATGGCAAATTTAGAAAAAGACATAAGAAGACTCATTGGGGAGGTCTCAAAACCGGCAACTGGAGAACAGAGAGAAAGATTAGAGCTTGCATGCAAAGAATATCTTCAAAATCCACAGATAAATAGTCTTAGGGATTTTAGCGATTTTGCAAACCACATGCAGAGACTTTATGGAGGACTTAAGTCATATGGAGAATTTAAGGGAGTAGTGGGAACAAGTAGGCCTTCTCCGCTCCTATACGAATCAGATGGAACTTCTATCGATATATCCCAAATTACCGAAGAAGATAATCCAAGTAGACATAATAGCATCACGACGATAACAACTACTAGACCTGATGGTTATACTGAAGAGCTATCGATAAAATTGACACATGCTTACGCACCAAGTATAGAACTGAGGATCACTCACTCAGAAGACGAAAAACCTCTTGTGCATTCTGATATAATAGGAAACGTGCATGTCCATGGAGCTTATCAAGGAGGAATAATTCCAGACCCAAACCTGAAAATGCTTCAAGGAATAAAAGGTCTTGCACAAAGAATTTGGAATGCGCATGAAAGAGGAGTTAACCCCCAACTCGTCTTCGGCCAACGCTAATTTATTTTAATCCCCCAACCACCTTCACTCTCTGAAGCAATTGGTCGTTTTCCAGAACTTTTCCTGTTCCGCGGACAACCGAGGTCATTGGATCTTCAGAGAGATTAACCGAAATTTTGGTGCGTTCAACTATCAACTGGTCTAGTCCCGAAAGCTGTGATCCGCCTCCTGTTAGTAAAATTCCATGTGTTAAAATATCATTAGTCAGTTCAGGCGGAGCTTCCTGCAAAACATCGGAAATTCCCTCCATAATCTGCGCAAGTACCGGAGCCAAGGCTTCTCTTATCTCAACTTCCGTTAGTCTCAAACTTTTCGGAAGCCCTGTTTCAATATCCCGCCCTCTGACAACCGCCATACGCTCAGATTTCGGAGTTCGGAGTTCGGAGTTCGGATCTGACTTCCGACTTCTGACTTCCGACTTCCGGGATTCGTATGCGCTTCCTATTTTTATCTTCACATCTTCGGCGGTTCTCTCTCCCATCATTAGGCCATGCCTTAGTCTTACATAATGCACGATCGCTTTGTCCATCTCCTGTCCTGCAATTCTTAAGGATTTACCAACAACAATTCCGCCCAAAGATATAATCGCAATTTCCGTAGTTCCTCCGCCGATATCTACAACCATTACTCCTGTTGGCGCAAAAACCGAAATTTTTTCTCCGATTGCCGCAGCCATTGGTTCTTCTATTAAAAACGATTCTCTTGCTCCGGCGCTCAGAGCCGCTTCCCAAACAGCCCGGCGCTCCACTTCGGTAACTGAAGACGGAATACCGATAACAACCCGCGGCCTCGCCCATGCAACAGGCAATATATTTCCAACCTCATGAACAGTCTGAATATAATGAGAGATCATAGCCAGAGTTGCATCAAAATCCGCAATAACTCCGCCCCGAAGAGGCGAAACAGTAACAATCGAAGGAGGGGTTTTTCCAACCATTCTTTTGGCTTCAGTCCCAATCGCAATAACCTTTTTGGTTTTCTTGTGCATTGCCACAACCGAAGGCTCTCTTATCACAATTCCTTTGTCTTTTACCCAAACAAGGGTATTGGCAGTCCCCAAGTCTATGCCTATATCGTGAGAAAATAAACTGAAGATCTTATCAAACATATGATTATGGAATAACCCAATATTATCAATAACATAACAAGCAATCAATAGAGAGGATAGGAAGATTATTGTTTTAGCCTGAAGGGATCCACAACTTCTTGTACAAGAACCGGATCAAAATTCTTTAGACGCCTCAATTTTATCAACCTGCTACCGTTAATAATTCCTTCTGTGACCAGACCGTGAACAACCCTTTTGGCTACGTCTCTCATTCTATTTCCCTGACCCACGATACTCCAATAGCTTTCACTATCTTCTCTAGCCGCGGCCTCTAAAATATCTTCATAAGCTTTAATCCCTCTGTTTCCCTCAAATGTGGATAGCAAATTTGCTGTTCCAAGCAAATCCGTCAATTGCACTCCATTTTTTTCAACCTCTTCCGGCTTCAAGAATCCTCTTTTAGTCAAATTAAGGCTTATTGCCATGAAAAGTGCTTTTTCTGCTTCGTCAATAGAAATACCTGTCCCCAGTGTTCCCTCTCTCAGAAGATTTGTTGCCTGTTGGAGAAAATCCATCCTATTTCTTTCTACAAAAGTTCGCGCTAACATTGCGACGTATTCGTTATTATCCCCAAGCCTCTTAAAACCTTCTTGAACTCTTTCCATAAAATCTTCTGGAGTTGTTGCGTGCTTAGACAAACCAACCATACGATTGAAATCTTCAGCAATAGGATTAGACCAACACCGCTGTAACAGATCTCGATTGCTAATTTTTTCTTGATCAACAACAACTATTTCAAAAGCCCGAGAAGTTGCTATGAGTTCTCCTTTTTCATTACGATATACAAAACTATCTCCGACCCTTAAAGAATCCCGTTCTTTATCCCTTGTCTTCCAATCCGAAGTAGTCTCAAATTCCATGCCCGGCCTTGGAGCAGCATCTTTCGCGCTTCTTACCTTTAATTTATCTCCCTCTCTTTTTACATGATAGACGTTCCCCGATTCTGTTCGAATATAAATTTCAGATGGTTTTTTTCCATCATCTAAGATATCTCCAAGTTCAATAGAGGTTTCTTGTCTTATTTTAATTTCCCTACCGAGACGATCGCCAACTCTAACAGTAGGATATCTAGCTAGCACGTCTTTTTTTGGTTCTGAGGGAATTCCTTCAGCCATATAAATAAATATTACAAATCATTGGGTTAGATGTCAAACAATAAATTAGCTTTGCAAGGCCTGGCCTGGCAAAGCTAAAAAGACGATCGAACATATTTACAAAATTTTTAATTTAAAATTTTCAATTTTCATTGAATTTTCAATGTTTAAAAATTTAAATTTAAAAAATTAAGATTTCATTTCAAATTTAAAATTTCAAATTGAAAATTGTTTTTATCATATCATCTTGCCCAACCATTGACAAATGATGATAAATCTGAAAAACTAAATTTATATGGAAAGCAATACTGGCAAACTAGAAATCCCATTGAGAATTCAGTTAGCCGAAGAGATGAAAAGCATAGTAGGTAAGCTTAAGCAATTAAAATTAGATGATCCAAGTGCTCCCGCAATGGTTGTCACAGAGGATGAAAAGAGACCATTAGCAATTCTTCTTGGTGAGGTAATCGACCCAACTGGAAACTTGTTGTCGTAAAATGAACAGAAGCAGGCACCTTACCTTGTTGTTTCTCCTAACGGATATTTTCTTGCCGAATGGAGAAACAGTACAGGGATGAAACCTAAACCTCCAACTCCTCTATCAGAAAGCTTGGCCCGAATTATAGCGAGAGGACAAAATCCAAACGATATATCTATTAATGACAATTGTACCGCCCTGGTAATTCGTACCCAAGAAGGAACGCTATCATACGGACTGCACAGATTAACTTGCACCCCTGAAGATGCTGCTCAAATATTGAAATTGGCTGTGGAAAGCAGCAGGAAAAAAGCACAAGAAGGCTGGTTGACAGAAATAAGCAGAGCAAAAACCGGAAATAGCATGTTAGATAAAATAATAAGTGGAGAAACAGTTCCTGTCTCCCCATCTCAATCTCCGTTTGGTGAGGAGTCGACAGCTCTACCGCCAGATCCATCTGCTGGCGCGGGGCCGGCCGCTTCACCGTTAGGCCCAACCATATAAGCTAAACTCTTCTCTTGCCCGGATAATTTCAATATGCTACGATTTACACATTCTATAATGATCAAAATCTGCAATAAAGTCATCGAATATAGTTTTTACGCGCTTTTCCTCTTGGTTCCTCTGGCTCTTACAAGTGCCACTTCCGAGCTTTTTGAACTCAACAAGATGTGGCTTACTTGGGGCATTGCTATTATCATCGGCACGGCTTGGTTTACGAAAATGGTCCTTCAAAGAAGAATTCTATTTCAACGGACACTGCTTGATATCCCAATCGGGCTTTTTCTTGCCTCTCAAATTATTTCCACTATTTTTTCTCTGGATGTTCACACGTCTTTCTGGGGATATTATTCCCGTTTTAACGGCGGGCTATTATCAACAATTTCCTACATATTTCTGTATTACGCATTTTTAAGTAACTTAGGTAACTTAAGATACTTAAAGAGAATCCTGATAATAAGCCTTGTTTCCGGCCTAATCGTTGCCCTCTGGGGACTGCCCTCTCATTTCGGATATGACCCGACTTGTTTTCTTTTCAGAGGCACTCTTGATGTTTCATGCTGGACAGCAGATTTTTTGCCAAAAATAAGAATATTTTCAACCCTTGGACAACCCGACTGGCTTGCGGCCTACCTCGCAATCCTGATCCCAATAACTATTGCATCAGCTATTCTAAATAATTTTAAGAAACCTTTGATACATTTGATACCTTTTCTGCTTTTGATACTTTTTTACATTGATCTTCTTTTCACCCGCGCGCGGTCAGGATTTTTAGGAATTTGGGTTGCTCTTATTTTCTTCTTCGGCTTATATTTTTGGACCCAAAGGAAAAGTCTAAAATCATTAATCATCAATCATTTATCCTTAATCATTATTCCATTATTGCTTATCACTTTTGTCATTGGGACGCCAATTGCTCAACTGAATGGTTTTACATTGGAAGGAATAAGTAAAAATCTTCAAAAGATTCAGACTACAAAAACAGCGAGAGAAACAGGTTTGCCCGCCTCCGCCAAGGCTTCGGCGGGCGAAGGCGGAACTGAATCGGTAGACATAAGGCTTCTGGTCTGGACCGGCGCGGTCAATGCATGGAAGGCAAATCCGATTTTCGGCACAGGAGTTGAAACATTCGCTTTTGCCTACTATAAATATAAGCCTGTTGGCCAAAATTTAACATCCGAATGGAATTTCTTATACAACAAAGCCCACAATGAATATTTGAATTACCTAGCTACTACCGGAATAGTCGGCTTGGGTACTTATTTAAGCATGATTTTTGTGTTCTTATGGGTTGTTCTCGCTAAAATCACGAATTCCTTCGCGAATTTCGCGAAACAATTTGCGAGCATTCGCGAGAAACAGGAACATAAATCTCCACAAAATAATGTACTTATATTAGCCTTATTAAGCGGTTACATCTCAATACTTGTTACCAATTTTTTCGGCTTCTCTGTTGTTATAACAAATATTTATTTATTCATAATTCCCGCTTTCATTTTTGTTTTAGGTAACATGATTAAAACAGAAAAATCCGCACAATCCGCTAATTTATCCGCGAAAATCAATAATAATGAATCAGTCAATTTATATCAATGGAGCGGGATCTTCTTCATAATTCTTGCTTCTTTATTCATGATTCTGGCTTTATTCCGGTTTTGGCTGGCAGATAAAGAATATGCATTGGGATATAATTTTGACCGGGCAGGCGAATATCAACAGGCATATCCGCACTTACAAAATGCTGTAGAATTAAGAGGAAGTGAGCCGGTTTTCAGAGATGAGCTTTCAATAAATAATGCCGTTGTCGCTGTCGAGTTAATCAGCGCAAAAGGAAAAGATACATCCCAAGAAATATTAACTTCCGCTTCTTCTTTTGCAGAAAATGCGATCAAAATAAGCGATGAAGTAATCTTGCGAAATGAGCATAATCCTGTTTTCTTCAAAACCAGAGTCAGACTTTTTTATACTCTTTCCCAGGTTGATTCCAAGTACCTGCCTAAAGCTCTTGAGGGAATACAAAGAGCAGCTCTTCTTGCGCCAAATGACGCAAATATTTTATACAATCTTGGCATTTTGTACGGGCAGAACAATAATATCGCAAAAGGAATCGAAACTCTGGAAAAAACCGTGCAGCTTAAACCCGATTACAGAGATGCGCGCTACGGACTGGGTCTTTTTTATCATGAAAAAGATCTCAATGAAAAAGCGCTTGGGCAGATGCGCTATATTTTGAGATATTTAAACCCCAAAGATCCCGGCGCCCTGGAATCTCTCAAAAGTTGGGAAAAGTAAACCCTTTTGAGAAACTAATCAATTAATTGAAGATTTTTTATATCTATAAAGTCTTTTTTGTTAAGCGTAAACAAATAAGCGCCGTTTAGTATTGCAGTCGCAGCGATAGCCGCATCAGCAAACCCGATGGGACAGCTTAAATCTCTTATAAGTTCACCTGCAAACCTAGCAGCTTTCATGTCGTATGGTAAAATTTTTACGTTATCCAGAATCATTCTTATATCATCTTCTTTCGCTGACTCCCGACTACTTTTGCCCTGATATAACTCCTGAATCGAGATTACCGAAACAGCAATTATTTTACCGGGGTTTAATCCAGTAATTTTAAGTAAAGCTGTTTCTGAACCTTTGGGTAATCGTAAGTGATCGATAATGACGTTTGTATCTAAAACTACCATGCTTTTTTATTTCTCTTAGTAGCGAGGATCTCTGCTTTTCTTCTTTTCTTTTCTTCCCTATCGTATCTGTCCCAATCTCCATCTGCCCATGCTCCCTGAGTTTTCTTTAAAATTTTATAGAAAGCGCTATTGTCAAAATCGGAAATCGCAGTCACTTCTTTAATCGGATGTATATATATTGTTTTTCCATCGTCCACAATATTTAGCGCAGTATTTTCAGTGATGTTCAATTGATCCCTGATTTTTTTAGGAATAACGATCTGTCCTTTTATATTTGAAGTCACTATCGTTCCAATATTCATACTAGTAATATTTTACTACTTTTATCATATTTGTCAAGACCCAATATCTCTTCTTATAGGTCATTGACAAAAAACTTCAAATAGCTCTCTTCTTTTGATATAATTAAAATTGATGTTAAAGATTGTTAGCGCGCCAAATCCTGTCCTTTCCCAACCTGCAAAGCCAATTGTCAAGATTAATAATCATGTTTTGAAACTAATTAAAGACATGGAGGAGAGTTTGCTTTCTGCAAAAGATCCTGTCGGAGTAGGATTGGCAGCGCCTCAGGTTGGAATTTCTTTACAAATTTTTATAACAAAACCAACTCCAAAATCCCCAATTCAGGTTTTCATAAATCCAAAAATAATCCAAAAAACTGAAATTAGCCATTTAACTACAATACGCGGCCGCATACAATTGTTAAATGCCTCACCTTCTAAGAAATCTCAAGATGTCAAACTTGAGGGCTGTCTTTCTCTTCCCAACATCTGGGGCGAAGTCAAACGCAGTCCGGCAGTGGAACTCTCGTACCAACTAATAACCGAAAACCTAAAACTAATAACTAAAACGCAGACGTTTTCCGGTTTTTTAGCTACTATAATCCAGCATGAGATGGATCATCTCAATGGAATTCTTTTCCCAAAAAGAGTTTTGGAACAAAAAGGCAAACTCTACAAATCTAAAAAAAATGAAAAAAATGAGGATGAGTTTGAAGAAATAGAGATCTAACGCTAATTTTCAATTTACAATTTAAAATTTTAAATCAAACCTGCTCGCCATCGCTCTCGCCCGAAACGCTTCGCGAAT
>CAZYIC010000012.1:0-24304 GCA_964646925.1 uncultured Gammaproteobacteria bacterium | reverse complement strand
GCCCGCATGTGCAGTTAAAACAAGTTTTGAATTAACAAAACTTGAGAGTAACAGAGACGAGCGGGAGTGAAACGCGACAATCCTACCTGCTGTAACTTTCGAACGATGCGTTCGCCATCTGGCGAATTACCATTTTTACGGGAGTCGAGCTTAGCTCGACACGCATCAAAGAAAGGCACCACCTAATACGTGGAGGTTGTGACTTAAGATCACAAACTAGATAGATTCGGAATAAAACAGAATCTGGCTTACTTTCTTCCCAGAGCGCTTTAATTCCCCCGGCAATATTAGGCAAGATATGGCAATATTCGGCAGCATTTGGTAATATTAGTTCATGAAGATTCCGCCTAAATATTCTATTTCAGATCAAATGCTGTCTTTGGTTTCCAAAATTGAAGCAGAGCGGTTATATTTTTCTTCATTAAATTTTGAAGGACAAATTAGGGAAAACATTCAAAGAGTCAGTCTTTTGAAGAGTTCGCTTTTTTCGGCAAGAATTGAAGGCAATACTCTTGAGATCTCTGATTTTGATTTTGGCAGTGAAACTGAAGAAGAAAAGAAAGAAGAAATATTTAATATTATAAATGCAGCTAAATATATAGACAAAGACATTAAAAGAAACGCTATCACCAAAGATACTATTCTAAATCTTCATTCGTTGGTATTAAAAAATCTCTCTCCGGACGCTGGCCATTTTCGGAGAGAGATAAGTGCGATTTTCAACCAAGCCGGTGTGGCAGTTTATATGCCTCCTCCTCCAACTCAAATTTCAAAATTGCTAGATGAACTTTTGAGTTATATTAATTCGGAGAATAAATTTCCTCTTGTTAATGCTTTTGTTGCGCATCTTATATTTGAAAAAATTCATCCTTTCTTGGACGGAAACGGCCGGGTAGGCAGACTGTTGATCTCGGCAATTTTAAAATCAAAAGGTTGGGATTTTTCTTTCACTGTGCCTTTTGAGGAATATCTGGACGGGCATAAGGAGGAATATTATTTTCACTTAAGTAGTGGTCTGGAAAATCCCAATAGTTATCTTGAATTTATGCTGGAGGCATTTTATCAGCAAATAGCGAAAATAAAAAATCAGCTTAATACAGAAATTGCCAAAAAAACACATCCTTTTCTTCCTCCCCGTCAAGAAGAAATACTCAGTATCATTAAAGATCAAATTGTTGTGTCTTTTGATATGGTTAGAAGGCGTTTTCTGCAAGTGCCGCCAAGAACCCTCCGTTACGATTTGAAAAAACTTCTTGATAAAAAACTTATTGAAAAATCCGGCGAAACCAGAGGGAGATATTATAGAATAAAAAAATAGCCGGGAGTGAAAAAGAGAGGGAAACAGAATCCGGCTCATTCTCTTCCTAGAGCGCTCTAATTCCATTGAGTTGAGCAGAGGAGCTAGTATTCGCAATCCACATGAGATTATGTATGTCAAGTTGACATACACTTAATTTTATGATATTATGTTAATATTATGTTTAATACAGTATCGGCGAGGCAAATTCAAAGGGGATATAAAAAGGTTTTGGAAGATGCAAATAAATCCAAAGAGCCTATTGTCGTGATGTCTAATAACAAGCCACTGGGCGCTATTATTAGTCTCGATCTTTTAGAGAAGCTTCAATTGGAAGCGGTACTTAGCGAAGCTTTAAAAGAATATAAAGCAGGTAAAACGGTTAGCATAGAAACAGAGAAAGATCTGAAAAAGCATTTTAAAGAGATTGATGGATTAGTTTGATATAAATGCAAATAAAATTAAGTGCTAGTTATTATCGAGCCTTAAAGAATTTTGTAAAAAATAATAAGAGAAACGCCGAAAATATCAAAAAAGCCTTAAAATTACTCAAAGAAAATCAGCATCATCCTTCTCTCAATTTAGAAAAACTTAAAGGTAGCAGCATTTGGACTATTAGAATTGATAAAGGCAATAGAATTTTCTTTTCTTGGATAGATAAAACCACAGTTTTATTTTTAGATATTGGTAAGCACGATAAGTACAGAAAATATTAGTTGGTGTTGCAGAGTCGAGTCAAACTCGACAGAGGAGTTTGTATTCGCAGTTTACACACAGGACGCTTTTACTGCATTTGAAATCACTTTTCTCAATCTCAGCGATTTGCTTAATCAAGTCTTCTTCTAATATCTCCAGGTCTTCTTTTTTGAAATTCATTGTTTTTTTAGAATTTCCCGTCAGGAAATGAAGGGTCAGCGTAATATCCTTGGGATCTCGATTGAAAATGCCATCTTTCACTTTGGTTGCAGCCAACGCATACATTTTAAGTTGAAATTCATGTGTTTTTTCGGCTTTAGGATTATTCTCACCGGTTTTGTAGTCAATAATTTCAATACCTGTTCCTTTTTTGTCTATCCTGTCGATTTTACCGAAAACTTTGACTCCGTTTTTGAGTATAAAATTAAAGCTCATCTCAAGTCCCAGGGGCTTTATTGAAGGATTGCACTCCGTTCTATAAAATTCTTCAAGAGCATGAAGTCCTTCTTTAAAATGTTCTTCTTCGTTTTTTTTACTATCATACCCATCCGGAATCCACTCCTGCTTTAATGCAGACTGCAAGTCTTCTAGCGTGGGTTTTTCTCCTTCCTGGATTTTTTTATAAAATTTATAAAGTGCGTTATGAATTGATATTCCATATGTTTGGACAAAACTTTGAGGGGTAGGAATATGGAGGATTACCTTTGCTTTGTAGTGAAGAGGACAGATATCAAAGCTTTGAAGGTTTGAATATGTAATATAGGAAATTTTATATGCCCCCTTTGGTTCTTTGATTTCTTCTTTCTCCTCATAAATAGAAAGAATTTCGGTGAGAGATAGTTGTTGAATCTTATTCTTTTCTTTTTCCTTTTCTTGTAACTCAGGGAGCGCTTCGTAGATAAAGGGTGATAATTTCTTTGCGCGTTTGCCCGCGCCGTAAAAATCAGCCCCAGTGAAATATAATCTTTCTTTTGCTCTGGTCATGCCGACATAGAAAAGTCTTCTCTCTTCTTCTAAGTGAAAATCATTATTAGGATCTATTTTTTCTTTAATAATTCCCAGAGGCAAGGGAATTTTTTCATTTCTTTCGCGGGACGGGAAACGATCGGAGACAAGATTTACCATAAATACGACTCTGAATTCCAAGCCTTTCGAAGAGTGAACAGTTAAAATATTAACTGCATTTTTGTCTTTCATGTCAATATCTGCAGCTTGGGGACTATCTCCCATTTGAAGCATGAGATTTAACCATTCGACGATAGTGAATATGCTGCTATCCGGACGTTCTGTTTCAAAGCTCTTTATTCTGTCAAAAAACTTTGCAATATTCTGGACTCTTCGTTCTTCTTTGACAGAATCTGTAGAATTGAGCGTTTCAAATAATTTGGAATCTACCAGGAAATAATAGAGAATTTGCCCGGCTGTATTTTTCTTGCTTTTTTCCAGATGCCTTTCTGCCATCTTTCTGAAATTTATTAATTTTTCTTGAGTCTCGGGTTTGAGAAAAGATTGTTCGACATTAAGAAGCGCTTCAAAAAGAGTAAGGTTTCTTTTTTTGGCAAAATTAAGTAAATAATTCAATTCAATATAGGGGATATTAAAGATGTCCATCGAAAGAATTCTAAAAAGAGAAACAGAATCTGAAAGATTTGTCAGGAACATAAGATAAGCAATTAAGTCTTTTATTTCTTCCTGTTGGAAAAGATAACCCGGTCCCAAAAATTGAAAAGGGATTTTATGTCTAAGGAGTGCAGCCGTGATGGAAGACGCATGATTGTTTGCCCTAACCAAAATTGCAATATCCTGATATTGGTAATTGGTTATTGATTTATGGTTCATGGTAAGTTTTTTGATTTCTTGAGCAATTTTATCTGCCTCATCCTCATTTCTTATTTCGTGAATTAATTCAATATCTTTTTCTTGAGATACGGAGTGACTTTTAAGTTTCTTATCAATTCCCTCAACAACTTCCAGTCTGTTGGGATTATTGTGTTGGATGAGCCGGTACGCTGAATCCAAAATAGTCTGAGTAGATCTGTAATTATTATTCAAAGTTACAGTTACGGCTTTCGGGAAATTTTTTTTAAATTGCAAAACATTGGAAACCGCAGCGCCTCTAAATCTATATATTGACTGGTCATCGTCAGCAACTACCGCAATATTTTTATCTTTTCCGGCGAGGGCAATTGCCAACTCATTTTGCGCATAATTTGTGTCCTGAAATTCATCAACCAAAATAAATTTGAATTGATCTTGATATTTCTTCAGAATATTTTTCCTGGTCCGGAACAGCAATAAAGTATTTGAAATAAGATCAGAAAAATCCATAACAGATTCTTTGATTTTCAATTCCTCATATTTTTTGTAAGCATTTGCCAGCTCTAAATATTGTTGTATTTCTTCTATTGAGTTTTGCCTGCCCGCTAGAGCCTTGCCGAAGGCGGAAGTTTGAGCCCAATGAATATATTCATTGGGTGAAACGTCTTCATCTTTGAGTCTTGAGAAGTGCGAAAGCAGGGCATCCAGAAATTTTGTAGGATTTCCAAGAGGTCTAAAAAGTTTAAGATCCATATTGAAAATATTTTTTCTAAGAAGCAGAACAGATTCCGCTTCTGAAATTAATTTATACCCCGGATCCAGGCCTATTGCATGCGCATCATCCCGAAGAATTCTGTCGCAGAATGCATGGAAAGTAGAAATCCACATTTGCGTATACCCATAAGGCATTGCAACGTCAACGCGCTCTTCCATTTCATGGCTTGCTTTGTCCGTGAAAGTTAATGCCAAAATTTGAGAGGGAAGAATATTCTTTTTGAGTATCAAATATTTTATTCTTTCAGTTATTACGGTTGTTTTGCCTGTTCCGGCTCCCGCAATAATCAAAAGAGGACCGTTTAAGTGTCTGACAGCTTTTATTTGTTCTGAATTCAAAGTCTTATTATCGGTCATATTTCGATTAACTCAATATGCCCTGAGTCTACCGAGCGGGTCATGAGGCTATTTTAACACATTTTCTTCATTAAGACTTTAATTCCCTTTTAAGAAGATTAAATATATTTTTCTTTGTTTCTTCAAGTGTTAGTCCCCATTTATCTGCCAGTTCTTTTAGATCGTCTTCAGTTAAAGATTCCCCGCCCTTTGACAACCGTCCTCTTCCCATGTCATCATTAGGCATACCGCATCCGCAGTTATAGCACATAATCTTCACCTCCCCCTTTTAAATCCTACTCGACCATTATGCTTCCGAACCGAGTTGGGTTTAAATGATCGTGATATTTATATTCTCCCGGTTTCTCAAACACAAGACTAACTGATGATCCGTCTGCAAACTCGTTAAGATTTAAAGCTGGATAAACCAAGTGTGTTGGATGTTGTGCTGAATTTACAGTAGTCATAGCTCCGCTTTTATTTATCCATACCACTTTTGTTCCGGACTTAATTGTCAGATTTTGAGGATCAAAACCGGAACTCGTAACAGTTATCGTTGCTTCCTCTATTTTCTTCTCTGCTTCTGTGGGCTGATTTGCTGTTGATGCGGGTGTCACATTTTCATTAGGTTTTTTATTAGCTCCTAATGCAAACATTGCTACAATACCAACAGCGAGAACCACAATGATTAATCCTATTTTATTCATTTTATCACCTCCTTTTATTAATTACTAATTAATACGTTATTATAATAAATTAATCAGTAATTTTTCTTACATATGCGTTATTTTAGCTTGAAGAAGATAAGATTGCTTAAAAGCAGAGCGAAGATAAGGGAATCAAGAGAGTTGAGAGTTGGAAGTTGAAAGTTGAGAATTGGGGACGATAGAATAAAGACTAGAATTGCTACGGATAAGCCGAACAATACTTGCCTAAAACGATTATTGGGGCTGGTCATAGGTTCGGGAAGAATTACGCTTAAGAAAAAGATTAGCGATGAATCCAATACGGAATTGAGAATTGAGAATTGAGAATTGAGAATTTTACCGATTATTATGTAGGTAAGTAAGAATGACAATTGGATTCGGTAGCGCCTCATCCTAAAAGCAGAAATAAGAAGGGGGGAAAGAAGAGCTATGAAATAAATTGAAAATTGAAAGTTAAAAATTGAAAATTGTTGAAAGGATACTCCCCACCAGGTAATAATGTTATTAAATAAAAGAGAGCTTAAGAAAAGTCCGAACATTGCCGGATTGAAAATATGGTGATTGGCGATTCGCAGCCAATTTTTGGAAGCCATGGAGATTACGCAAATTGTCAGCAATTGATGCCAGGAGGAATTGGGGTTAGCAAGAAGAGCGATAATTAGCCCCGAAACAAGAGCGGCAACAGGCAAAGAAAACGGAACTTTCCTAATCCGGGTAAAAATAAGATCGGAAATAATAGTTGATGAAAGTATCAGTAAGAGAAATGCTATAAGATTGAAAGAAAAATTATGTATCAGCGCGGTTAGGAATATCAGGAACAAAGCTATTCCCATCTGGGTTTTTGGTGAGCTAAAGAAAATCATAGATTTAGATATTATATAATGTAGCATATAGCATATTATTTATGACGGCAATTAGTCCTTTCAATTTTACATTAAAGTTTATTGGAAAAGAAAAGATAAGTATTGATACTTACTCATTTTATTTTGACAGAAGTAATTATGATTTCAATTTTTTACCCGGTCAATATGTTAGAATAACGCTTCCTCATGAGAATCCGGATGAAAGAGGAATATCTCGTTTTTTCACCATTTCATCGTCACCCCTAGAGAAAGACTATGCAGCTATCACAACAAAAATAATTCAGAGTTCATTTAAGAAGAAACTGGCAGCGCTTAAAAAAAAAGAAACGGTAAATTTCTTTGGGCCGCTTGGAAATTTCGTCTTGGACGAGAAGCGGAAGGAAAACAGTATATTTTTAGGAGGAGGGATAGGAATAACGCCTTTTCATAGCATGATAACTTATGCCGGAGCAAAGAAACTTCCTATTTCACTTATCCTTTTTGCTTCATTTTCAACAACGGAGGAGATTTTGTTCTACAAGGAGCTTTCGGAAATTTCAACAAACAATTCTAATATAAAAATAATCTATACAATTACCCGTCCGGAAAAATCGCAAAAAAATTGGGAGGGAGAAAAGGGAAGAATTTCAGATGTTCTGATTAGAAAATATTCCGGGAATATTCAAAAACATTTATATTATATTGCCGGCCCTCCCAAAATGGTTACAGCGATGAAAGAAATTATTGTGAACATGAAGGTTGATAATGGGAGAATTTTTACGGAGAATTTTGTGGGATACTGACGCTTTCGAGAGTTTTTGTGGAGTTTAGTTTGTTGCCGAGCTGATTAAATCCTGCTGAGACGTTGCTAAATTGTGATTGAGCATTGTTAATGTGTTTTCCCAAAATCATCATATTCTCTTCTACTTTATTATAGTCAACTTGTAATGCCCGGAGCATTTTAAATAAATCACGGGATTCTCTCTCTATTTTCTTGCCTTCAAAAGATAGTAAAATTGTTTGAAGATGCGCGTAAAGAGTGGTTGGAGAGACAACATAAACGCGTGATTGCTTGGCAAATTCCATAATTTCCATAATGTTAACCAGTTCATAATATACGGATTCACTAGGGACATACATTAAGGCAAAGTCCATGGTTCCTTCTTCAGGCAAAATGTATTTTTTGGCAATGTCGGAGATGTGTTTTTTAACATCTTTTATAAATTCTTTCTGTAGGACAGATTCGTCGTCTTTTGTATTGGCTTTTGCCATGCGCTGAAAATTTTCCATTGGAAATTTGGAGTCAATGCACAAAATTCCCGCATCTGTTTGAATCGCCGCATCTACCCTTTCTCCGGATTTAAATTGATACTGGATGTGAAAACTATTTTTAGGAAACATTTGAGAAATTAAGTCTTTCAAAACCTGTTCTCCGATATTTCCCCGAAGTTTGGGACTTTTCAAAAAGTCCTGAAGCTCTTTCATGCTTCGGCCAATTTCGCTCATTTGTCCCACCTCATGTCCTACATCTCTAATAACAGTTGCAGCTTTGTCCAATCTTTCATTAAGTTGTTTTGAATTCTCCTGTAAAGTTTTGACCATGTGCGTTGAGGAAGAGTCGATAGTTGACTGCATGGTTTTAAGCCATTCCAGGAGAGTTGCGTCAGGTTTATTTTTCTGCAGATCCGAAAGTTTTTTGTTAACAAAGAAAAGAACAAGGATAAATCCTAAAATAATTATTGTAAGGATAGGCAGCTGAGTTTCCATGATGATTATTATATCATGCCGGGAATTATACTATGCCGATTATAAATAGCAAATGTGTCAGAAATGAATTCGTCTCTATGTTTTAAAAAATTAAAGCCAGTTCGTTATTCATTTTCATAGGGGTATTTAATTTCTATTCACGGCCGTGGAGAAAAATTAAATGGCTAAATTCTAAATTTAATTTTGTTCCAGGGAGTTGAGGAGACGGGTATCTGTTTTATTGCCCGGGTGGATGCGGTACAGAGAATATTTATTTTCATGATTTATTTCAAATCCATGCGTTGTTGTGACTGCCGATCTAAATCCGGCATCTTTTATAAGATTAATTACTTGATTATCAAATTGTCCGTGGGGGTACGCAAAAGAAACTACAGAAATATTTAGCAAATTTTCTAATTGTTTTTTAGATTCCTCAATTTCGTATTTTGCCATTTCCAAAGGGATGCCTTTGAGTACTGCATGATTTACCGTATGTGCCCCTATCTCAACCAACCCGCTTTCTGCAATTTCCTTAAGCTGTTCAATCAATAAATAATTTGGTTTGTCTAAAAATCCCGAAACAACGTAAATAATACTTTTTATATTGTATTTTTTAAGTATGGGAAATACATCGGTATAAAAGTCTCTATATCCATCATCAAAAGACAAAACGATTGGTTTTTGGGGAAGTTTTTTTCTTCCATCAAGTATTTCAGCTATTTCTTTTGGAGTAATAAATGTATAGCCTGCATTTTTTAGGGTTTCAACCTGCGCTGTAAAAACTGAAGGGACGATATTTAATGATTTTCTAATCGTATCTTTTTCATCTTGCACATATTCCACATAGTGGTATACAAGAATTGGCGCTTTAAAAGATTTTAAGGGATTTAGTTTTGGAGTATATGTTAGCGTGCGTTGGGTTTTTGATGATGCAAATATTAATTTTGGCAGAACAGCAATTTCTTTATAATGTTCGATTATGTGTATTGTAAAAAGTGAAAATGCAAGATAAATTAACAGAATAACCCGTCTTTGCAATGCTTTTGTAATCATAAAATAATTTTAGGAGGAGATTATATCAGCTGTCTTAATCAAAGTACAGTTCGGGGTTGGCAGTGAGCGTTTGCCATGGAGTCGGTTTGTAATTAAATAAAGCAAAGGATGCGATCATTGCGGCGTTGTCGGTACACAAATTTTTGTTTGGAACAAAAATTTTAGCGTCTAGCGTATCGTGTTTAGCGTTTAGTTCGAGTTCGTCACGGAGTTTTTGATTTGAAGCAACGCCGCCGCCCAACAGGATAGATTTTACATTGTATTTTTTTGCCGCTTTAATAGTTTTTTGAACAAGTACGTCTACAATTGCCTTTTGAGCAGAAGCGCAAAGATTAGAAATTGTTAAATTGTTAAATTGTTTTATTGTTTTTACTTCTCTTAATATTGCTGTTTTTAAACCGGAGAAGGAAAAATCAAAATTTTTAGAATAAATCATCGGGCGCGGAAAATTAAAAGCTTCCGGATTTCCTTTCTCTGCCAGTTTTTCTATCTTGGGACCTGCGGGATAAGGAAGATTTAAGAGTCTTCCGATTTTGTCAAAAGCTTCTCCTGCCGCATCATCCCTGGTTCCGCCCAGCCACTCAAAATTCCCATGACCTTTCATTAAAATCAGGTCCGTATGCCCGCCTGAGACAAGAAGAGAGAGGGCGGGGAATTCAATAGTCTTTGGTCTTTGGCCCGCTTCGCCCCGCCTAGACTCGGCGAGGCTGGCGCGAGGCGAGTCGTTAGCCGTTAGCCAATTTGCGTAGATGTGACCAAGCAAATGATTCACCGGTATTATGGGTTTTTTCCAAAGATAGGCTAATGTTTTGGCGGTTTCAACTCCCACCAAAAGCGATCCGATTAGTCCGGGACCAACAGTAACTGCAATAGCATCTAAATTTTTAATTTTCAATTTGCAATTTTCAATTGCTTTTTTGATGACGGGAATTATATATTTTACCTGTTCGCGGGCTGCAACTTCAGGTATAATTCCGCCGGTTTTTGAGTGGAGAATTAAAGATGACGCAATGACATTTGACAATATTCTTACATGATTTTTGGAGGAATCTTTAAAGACAATTGCCGCTCCCGTCTCATCGCAACTCGTCTCAATTGCTAAAATTTTCATATCGTACATTGTCACCTTTTTTAAAATTGTATGTTTTGGAAAGTCCTGCTTTAATTTCCAGAACCCTGTTTGATGCTTCAAGAGGGGTGTATATTGTTAGTTTTTCATCCTGGTTTTTTGGGGGAAGCGCATTGTCTATAATCGTAACAATTTTGTCATTGTTAATATAAATAATGTCAATCGGGATTGTCATGTTCTTCATCCAGAAGGGATAATAATCCGGCTTGTCAAACATGAAGATCATGCCTTGATTTTCCTGCAGGGATTTGGTTGCGGATAATCCTATTTCTTTTTCCTTTTGCGATTCGGCAACCTTTAATTCAAAAATGCGGTTATTTATTGCGACTGTTGGAGTTTTTGTTTTTAAATAATTTTGCGCAAAAACCATTCCGAAAACCAAGACAAAAAACAATCCGAATAATAAAAGCACTTTTTTCATATTTTTTTAGCAAGCACGGTTGTTGAATATTTGGGAAGTCTTTTTATAACGCGTATAACTTTTCCATGCACTAACTTCGCCTGTCTTTTTTTATGATTTATATATGGGTCATCATCTGTTGTTGCAATTACACCGGGCGTTATTTGAGTTAGGAGTTTATCATACTGTTTGTTATTTGTCATATTTTTTAGCAAAACTACGTAATCAACGCTTTGAATAGAAGACAAAATTATCGCCCTATCTTTTTGAGAATTAATTGGTCTTGAGGAGCCTTTCATTTGTCTTAATTTGTCATCGTCTTCCAATAATACGAAAAGACAATCCCCTTGTTTTTTTGCATTTTCCAAAAATTTAATGTGGCCCAGATGTAAGATGTCAAAAAAACCTCCAGCCACCACAATCGACTTATTCTTTTTTTTAATTTTCTGCGCAATTTCAATCGCTTCCTTTATGCTTAATATTTTTTTCATAATTTTTAATTTTCAATTTTTAATTTTCATTGAAAATTTTAAATTTCAAATTTCAAATTAGTTTTCCTTCGTTCCTCTTAGGAATACCGATTGCCAGGGAGCATAATTTGATATAAATTTATCAGATATAATTTTCTTCCCATTTTTTGTTACTTCTCTTGTGAAAGAAACTCTTGATCCTTCTGCCTTGTAATCTATTTGTTTTATGATTCCTTTGGGTAGAGTCGGATCATCTTGATAAAGATCGGGAGGAGGCGGAGTTCTATTTGTGATAATGGGCTGACTTATACTGATAGTTCTTCCGTCTTGTGTTCCATATAGAAAAATAGAAAGTTTTTGTAGATTCTCGTCAACTTCGGTTTGCACCAAAATATAATCACTGGTGTCATTTGTAAATTTTAAATCGACCGTGGGTACATAAATAGTAGCATCCAGTCCCGGCAGACTATCCTGTTCATAATAACCGACTCTATATGCATGGGCGTTTCTTTCAATAATCGGAAGACCCGCGTTTAAAAGCGCACGAAAAAAAGTTGTTGATACTTGACAAACTCCTCCTCCGTCGCCCAGAATTGTCTTGCCGTTTTGTATTATGTATGCCTTCTGGTATCCCGTAAAGGAAGAAACATCCCCAAGCGCTTTATTAAAAGAAAATGTATCATTCGGAGCAATCAAAATACCATTTATGCGTCCGGCGGCAAGGGTTATGTTAAAAATCCTACTTGGTATAGAGTGCTGAAAAAGCGAAGTTCCTTTCCCGATAAGCTCTTTTATGCCTAAATTATTTGCTTTGTCCGTAGTGATTTTAGGTTTAAGAGTTTTGATCGCAATTGGAATGATTATTTCCGACTTTCGTTTCTCTGCTATTTTTCCAAATAATGAATTCAAATTTTCCTTTATTTTTTCTACGTCAACCATTTGACCATCTTCGGATGGTTTAAAGGTGATAACTTTTCCATTTTGGAAATTGAAAAGTGCATCAACAGGCTCTTTATTTATTTTTTTTATAAAAGGAAGCATTGTTACGGATAGTTTGTTCTCGGAATAATGATACGCCGATTGCAAGCTTAGTCCTTTAAAGTATGTTTGAAGAACGAGGCTGATATTTGAAAGTAAATTGTCAGATTTGCCGAGGCTTATGGCTTGTTTGGCAATAAGATCTTGATCATAACCGAAATTTAAGTCTTTAGCTGAAATTGTCGCAACATCATTATCATTTGAAAAAGTAAATAAAGTATTGCCTATATTTTCATTTTTTTTTGCAAAAATCTGAGCTACCTGGTTTTCTGTTTTTCCTCCCAAATCTATGTTTTCAACCATAATGCCAGGATAAACAACATTGGAATTTATTTTTTCAAATATGATAAATGTAAAACTCGTTAGTAAGAAAAAGGCTAGAAGCGCTCCGGTTACAAACCAAAAGAGCGCTTTGAAAGTTTGTATAAAAATTCTTTTTTTAATGCCTTTAATCTTCATAGGGAGCTAATTTGATATACTAATCGGTACCTATTATACTAAATATAGGAAATATAAGGTATGGATGAGAGTACAATCTTTCAAAACGAGAAACAACCGGAGAGCGCGGTAGGTAATCCGATTGTCCCTCCAATTCCGCAAGAATTGCCAACATCACCCCCTCCTTCATTTTTTTTTAAGATATTGAAGATTTCACTGGGAATATGCATCTTTTTGACAATTGTCTTTATTGTTTTTAAATTTGCAATACCTAAGTTCTTTGAAGGGGGAAATAACAGCGAAATTACATTGACATACTGGGGATTATTTGAAGATGCTTCCGTAGTTAATCCTATAATTTCCGATTTTGAAAAGATTAATCCGAATATCAAAATCGAATATTCAAAGCAGGAGATAAAAGATTATCGGGAAAAATTGGTAACGCGTTCCAGTCAGGGTAACGGTCCGGATATTTTCAGATTCCATAACTCATGGGTTCCCATGCTTTTAGACATTCTTCTTCCTCTTCCTAGCAATACTATTTCCAAAGAAGATTTTGCCAATAATTATTATCCGGTTGCTATAAAAGACCTGGTAAAAAATGGCGCAATTTACGGCATGCCTTTGCAGATTGACACTTTGAATCTTTATATCAATAAAGAGCTCTTTCAGGCAGCCGGTCTTAAGGCTCCGGTTTCCTGGATAGAATTCGTAAATTATGCAAGACAGCTGACCGTTAAGGATGAAAACAATAATATAAAAACAGCCGGAGCGGCTATGGGAACATACGATAACATTACTCACGCCCCGGACATAATATCAATGCTTTTTGTTCAGAATGGAGTTAATTTAAGTAATATTTCTGCAAATTCCGAGGCGGCAGGCGACGCATTAAATTTCTATACTTCTTTTGCTTTGCCCGTCTCGAATATTTGGGATAATACGCTTGATTCATCCATCAAAATGTTTGCAGCAGGATCTTTGGCAATGTATTTTGGTTATTCTTCAGATTTTTTCACAATAAAATCCATGAATCCAAATCTTTCATTTGACATTTATCCCGTGCCAACTTTACCGGGTACAAATGCGACTATTGCAAGTTATTGGGTTGAGGGAGTTTCCGGTAAGACCAAGTATCAAAAAGAAGCGCTTCTTTTTCTGAAATATCTTTCGGAAAAAGAAACAGCGCAAAAATTATATGCAGAGGCTTCAAAAACAAGAAATTTTGGAGAGCCGTATGCAAGACTAGATTTAGCAGATAGCTTAAAAAGTTCTATAGTTTATTCTTTTGTTCAAAACGCACAGTTTGCCGTATCCTCCTTTTTTGTGGATGGCACATATGACAATGGACTAAATTTAAAGAGCAATACTGCTCTTGGCATTGCGGTAGATTCAATATTGAAGGGCGCATCTCCTCAGAGCGCAGCCGAAGCGCTTTCTCAATCTATAGCACAAACTCTAAATCAATATGGCCAATAATTTGATTGTTTGCGGGGGGACATTTGACCATTTTCACAAAGGACACGAATCCTTTTTGAGATATGTTTTTTCTGTTGGTAATAAATATATTGTTGGAATAATGAGTGACCAGTACATTAAGAAATCAAATATCAAAAATCAAATATCAAAAATAGAGTCCTTTGAAGCAAGAAAAAATGAAGTTTTGGAATTTCTAAAAAATAGAAATATTTTAGACAAAGTAAGAGTAGTTGAAATAAATGATTTGTTTGGTCAGACACTTGATAAAAGTTTAGAAATTGACGCAATTGTTGTTTCGCAAGAAACAAAAGAAGGCGCAGAAATAATTAATGCAAGAAGAAAGAAATTAGGACTAAAGGATTTAAATATTTTAGTTGCTCCTTCGGTTAAAGCTTCTGATGGGAAGCTTATTTCATCTGCAAGAATTAGAAATGGCGCAATAAACAGATCGGGCAAGCTTTATGTAAATCCCTTATGGTTTAAAAAAAACTTGATTCTTCCGGAAAATTTACGAGAAGAACTTAAAAAACCATTTGGGAAAATATTTAAAGAAAATAAGCCAGCGATAAAAAAAGACGCATTAATAATTACCGTTGGAGATGTTACGACAAAAACCTTTAACGAAAAATCCTTAGGGCAAAATATTTCGGTAATAGATTTTAAAGTTAACAGGGAAAAAAAGTTTACAAACATTGAGGAATTAGGTTTTGACGGAGATGAAAAGATTTTTTATGCTGATAATCCAGCCGGATATATTTCATCAAACCTTTTCAAGAAACTTTCCAAAATCTTTCAATTAGGAGCAAGAGATAAAATTGTTTTGCAAGTTAACGGAGAAGAGGATCTTGTAGTGTTGCCTTTAATTTTGACAGCTCCCTTGAGCACCGTTCTTTATTATGGTCAACCTCCACAACGCTCGGGTTCCGAAGGGCAGGCTGGGCTGGTAGAAGTGTTGGTTTCGGAAAAAAACAAAGAAAGAGCTTACGATTTGGTCTCGAAATTTAGACCTATGTAATTAGTTACTAGAGGTCATTGACAAAAATGTCTATTTAATATATATTTTCCTTGCCCAATAACAATCCCTCGACACTAAAAAAAGGAGGGATTTTTAAGTGTTTAGGGACGATATGGATACAAAAAAAGTTTACTTAACAAAAGAAGGTTTGGCGGAGCTCAAAAAAGAATACGATGAGCTGGTAAATAAAAAACGTCCGGAAATTTTGGGACGCGTTAGTCAAGCTCGCAATATGGGAGATTTATCGGAAAACGCAGAATATGTTGCGTCTCGTGAAGAGCTGACATTTATAGACGGAAGAATCGACGAGCTGGAGATTATTCTTAAACAAGCTGTTGTTATAAGAGATGCTAAAACTTCAAATAGCGCTGTTAAATTGGGGTCAACCGTAACGCTTCACTCAAATGGCAAAAAAGAAGTTTTTACGGTTGTCGGAGAATGGGAAGCGGACCCAACAAACAAAAAAATATCCCATGAATCTCCTCTTGGCAAAGTTTTGATTGGCAAGAGAGTTGGAGAGAAAGTTCAAGTCGAAGCCCCAGCCGGAAAAATCACCTACGCAATTGTCTCCGTTCATTAATAGTAATTAATACTGAATGAAGTCTAAATTAGTTAAAGATCTATATTCTCATATATCTTATTTAGCAGCTAAAGATCCACAAAAACCTTCCATATTAAGATGCGATAAGGAGGGCAAAGTTAAAGAGCTTATTTCGTGGAAAAAATTAAAATTAAAAATAGAAATCTTTGCATCATGGCTAACCGAGGAGGGAATAAAACCCGGAGACGTTGTAAGTATTGCTATGCAAAATTCACCAGAACTGCTTATTGTAAACTGGGCGGCATGGGGCATTGGGGTAATAACGGTTCCTTTAGATATTAAAAGAGATACTTTAGAAAATCATCTATATAAAGTAAGACTTTCTAATGCTAAAATTCTTATTACTCAAAAAGAAATGTTTACCGATGAGCAGAAAAAAAAGTTTAAAAAAGTAAGGGTTGTAGAAGTTGATTGCTTAAGCAAAACAGTTGTCAAAGGCCTTATAAAATGGAAAGAAAGTCTTTCTCATCAAGCTTTGATTCTATTTACTTCAGGCACAACCTCCCGTCCCAAAGGGGCACAATTAAGCTTAAAAAACCTGGTAATAAATGCGGATTCGATACGTCAATGGCTCAAGGTCGAGAAAAATGACAGATTCATGGTTAATTTGCCTCTACACCATATAAACTCAACAACTTTCTGTATGGCAACTCTTTTGGCAGGAGGAAGTATTGCTGTTATTCCTAATTATTCTAATTCAAAATTTTGGCAGCAAGCAGCCGTCACCTCTTCAACATTCACCTCAATTGTTCCATCAATTTGCTTTGACCAGCTTTCTCGCACCAAAGAATTCGAAAAGGTAAAAGATCAGCTTGAAATGAATAGAATTCAAATTGGTTCCGCACCGGTTGTGGCAAGCGATGTTGAGATGTTTGTCAAGCTGTTTAATATTCCTCTTTATCAAGGATATGGTCAAACGGAAACTGCCTTGAGGGTTGCAGGGGTTCCTTTGAACGTTGATAAAAAAACTTATGATGAACTTATCAGGACAAATAGCATTGGAAAAGCAATGGGGTGGGCAGATGTGCAAATAATGGATAAAGATGGAAATTTTTTAGGAGAAAATAAAGAGGGAGAATTAGTCGTTAAGGGGCCTGCCATCATGAAGGGATATTTAGGAAAAATCAACGCATTTAGGGATGGTTACTTTTTAACAGGTGATATTGGTTATTTTAAGGTTATAAATAGTGAAAAATATTTTTTCCTTAAGGGCAGGAAAAAAGAAATTATAATAAAGGGCGGAATAAATATTTCACCGGTTGCGGTTGAAAACAGCCTTAAAAAAATCAGTGAAGATATAGACCAAGTCTATGTTATTGGAGTAAGTGACAGGCGATATGGCGAAGATGTTGGGGCTGTAATCTCCTGGAAAGATGTAGATATTAATATGGCCAAGACAAGATTAAAATACACGCTTTTAAGGGGAAGCGATAAAATTAGCGCGTATGAAACACCTCAATTTATTGCAAGTATTGACGCCAAAGATCTTCCTCTTACTTCAACCGGAAAAGTGCAGCGTTCAGTTTTGAAAGAAAGAATTGCTGTTGATAGTTTTGAGCCAATAAATTTAATTAATGCAACTAGCTTTTATAAGTTTATTAAGCTTTCAATTAATTCGTCTTACATTAAACAGTCCTTTGATTTGCACAACTATTGTTGGGATCCTCTAATTTTAAGTTTTGATAATTTCAAAAGATCTTTGAGGTCTCAGGAGATGATTATTGCGGTAAATAAAGACGATAGAGTAGAGGGATTGGTTTCTTTTGTGAGAAGTAATCTTTCGGAGAAAGAACTTTGTTTAACAGATTATCATAAGCTTACCAGCGCTCTTGATAAAGAAATAAGAGGTTCAAATGGCAAAAAAATTATCTGCGTCTCAATTTGCAGCTCAAATTATAGAAAACAAAAAGTGCCGGCCTATAAATCAAAAGTAACCCCTGAAGGAATAATGAAATATCTTTTGTCGAGAGAAGATGGGGTTTACAATTTTCATCGTCAGCCAAAAGGAGAAGCAAAAGAGGGCGCTAAACTTGTTTGCTTGATACCTAATGGGAGAAAAGAGGATGAAAGTTCTCTTGGATACAATATGCTTTTGAAGTACCCGTTCATAAATAAAGATATAAAAATAACAACAAATAGCTCTGTAGCATTTCAGCTTATTGAAGTGGTTATGTTTTTGGCTCGCCAACTTGATTTAAAAGAAGTGTATGCTTTTTCCCGTCCGGCTGGTCTTGCTAAATATTTGGCGCAAACAAAGACTCAATAACGGCAAACGTCCTCTGAGCGTCACTTTTTCCGACAATGATTGTTAGCTCCAAGTGGGAAGAGACTATCTCCAATATATTTATGCCTTCCCATGCGATAGATTTTAGAAAAAAATAAAATACACCGGGAGTTAATATGGATTCGGGAGGGAGCTGAATTGTAATTGAAGAAACATCCTCCATCTCTTCGGTAATCTCTTCTCCTTCCAAAATATTTCTAATTTGTTCTTTCAGGCCTGAGTTATAAATGATTGTAGTTTCTAAAAGGCCTTGAGTAATAGTAAAGAAATGTTTTGGATTCACTTCAAATGTTTTTATAAGAAGAGAGCATTTTTTAGAAAGAGAAACGGAATTAGAAAGAGTTATTTCTGTTAAATTCGATCTGACTGTTATTTCCGGTGTAGTTTTAAAAATATTTTTAAAGGAATATTGAGGTTTTATTTTATGAGAAAATCTGTTGAGAGTCATGATAATGGCCGTGTCAGTAACATTTTTTTTCAAAATATCTTCCACTTCCGGCTTGATATATCGGGCTAAAGAAGAGAGGTTAATTAGGTTTTTTGATATAGCCTCATTTAGGTATCTTGATCTTTTAATTATTTTTTCACAGGCCTCAGGAATTGTTATCAATATGTTAAAATTTTAACATAAAGTATATAATTTGTCAAGTTTTTATAAAAAATTGACATATCATTAGAATTTATTGTATATAAAGTAACTATGGTAAGAACTGTAGAAAATTTTACGTCAAGAGTTTCTCCTGAGCTACATAATGAAGCTAGTCCTGTAAGTGGAATTACTAATCATGAATTGTTTGAAGCCATTAACTGTAAGGGGGTACAGGATGTTTTTAATATCAAAAGTTTGAGAAATGGCTCTTTACCTAGAGAAAGTTTAAACCCCAAAACAGGAGCCTTAGAATGGGTAGAGCATGGAAGTATACGAGGAAAAGACGGAAGAGAATATCCGGTTGTTTTTACAACAGATTTGGATAATAGAGCTATCAGTATAATACGGGAAGGGGATGAAGGAAATTTAACTTTACTTAGATTAAATCTAAGAGATAGGAGGCATGATGGGAAATCAGAATCTACTCCCCCTAACTTTTTAGAAGAAGCAGATATTCCTAAGCGCTCACGATATTTAGGAGGTACGCTTTGGAATTATAATAATCCTCAGGATGCAGAGTTACCCGATAGAAACTCCGTTGAAATATCCAGGATTTCTTCCGATCCGGGGAATATAATTTTTGATAGATTAAAGCAGGATAAAAGTCAAGAGGACGCAAAGAAATTAGCTGATTTTATTGATGACCCTTTTGCTGCTTTGCCCCTAAAAGATCCATCTTCAGAAAAAATGACAGAATGGTATGGTCGGTGGTGGCAGGTCGTTAGAGAAAGGCTTGATGGTAAAAGAATTGCCTATCCGGGTCAAACTTCAGAAAAAGGATTTGATGGTTTTTCTCCTTATGTTCTCGATTCTTTACCTAAACTAATCCAAAATTTTGGTTATACTCACATTTCCAGTGTTCCAACATGGTTGTATGTATGGGGAATGAATTTGGCGAGCGGGTTTTCACCCGATAATGAGGCTCAACATAAAGAAGCATTAAATTTTTTAAGTAGATTAAAGAAAATTAAAGTGCCTTTAATTAAAGAGGGTAAAATGCAGGAGGTAATACTTGGAAGTTTATCGGAAAAAGATCCAATATTGTCCTGGATTTCTCTGGTTCCTTTTGCTTTGCAGTTAAATCCTAATTTTAATCCAAGACTTAGTTTAAGAAATAGCGAGCACGAAGTGTTTGATGATGTGCTGTTTTCGATAAGAGAGAACCTTGTTTTTCCAGACGGAGGCGTAGCGACTTATCCTCTTTATCTCGATAGGAACCTTTGGCATTCAAAAGGAGTATAATAAATACGCCTAAAACATGAAGGTTTTATCTTATAAAAGAGATCTGAATTTAATTCCTGAAGTCGGTTGGAACGAACTGAAAACTACTCAATACATTCAAAGTATTATCCCTATGAAACCGTTTAAAATTGGTTTTGGCGGTAAGAAAGTAGGGCTGCTTTATAAAGTTGGTGACGGAAAAAATTCAATTCTTTTAAGGGCAGATATAGATGCGTTAAGGTCTCAAGAAGGTTCTAAACATTTATGCGGACACTCTTCTCATATGGCAGGTCTAATGGCAGCTTTTGCGGATAAATACAAGGAAATTCTTAAGCAGAAAGATAAAAGTGTTTATTTTTTATTTCAACCTGCAGAGGAAACTTATCCTTCAGGTGCAAAAGCATTCTTGGATGAATGCTATTCTATTTTACCTCAGATTAAATATGCTTTTGCTTCCCATGTAAGGCCAAAACTACCACTAGATACCATTTCTATTCCAAATATCGTTGTCGGAAGGGGAGATTATATGGAGTTTTTAATTCAAGGGAAAATGGTTCATATAAAAAACGCCTTGTGGGGTATTGATGCTTTGGAAGCAGGAGCAGAGATCATTATCTTTATCAAAAAACTTCAAAAACGTTTTGGGAAACAATTACGCATAGCTATAGGAGTTGCTTCTGGCGGACTTCAACCCAATGCTATTGCCGGCGAGGCTATTTTAAAAGGCGACATTCGTATGAAAAACAATAAGTATCAAAGCATAGTTAAAAACCTTATAAGAAAAGAAATAGGGAAAATTCAGCAGAGAACAAAAGCTAAAATAAATTTTAAATATTTTGATGGTTACCCTCCTTTAATAAATAATAAAAAACTTGCAGAATCAGTAAGCTATTTCTTAAAGAAGAATTCTCAATTTAAAATAAATTTAGATAATGGTCTATTTACCTTCGGAAGCGAGGATTTTTCTTTTATTTCAGACAAAATTCCCTCTATTTATGCTCTAATTGGGACAGGAGATTTATGCGATATTCATGAAGAGAATTGCGCCATTTCAGACAAAGGAACAATTAATATCTATAAATATTTTATGCAAATAATTTATTGGTGGCTTAGAGAGTAGAAGTTGAAATTATAAGATGATAGAATATTAAAACATGGAAGAATTAAATTTAAAAAAGGCAAGACTTAAAAAATTGGAACAGATTAAAGCTTTGGGATGGAATCCGTACCCGGCCTCTTTTGATAAAAAACAGACAGTTGCAGATTGTTTAAAAAGTTTGGGAAAAACTGTTAAGACTGCGGGAAAGATTTTTTCCTACAGAGAGCATGGGAATATTGCTTTTGCAGATTTGAAAGATGAGAGCGGAAAAATTCAGATTTTTTTCCAGAAAAAACTTTTGGGAGAAAATTACAAAAATCTCAAACTTTTAGATATCGGCGATTATATCGGAGTTGAGGGAGAAGTTGTTAAAACAACTGTAGGCGAAATTTCAATTATCCCGACATCTTACGCCTTGTTAACCAAATCCCTGAGTTCAATTCCTAGCGAATTTTTTGGCATCAAAGATACGGAAGTCCGTTACCGCCAGCGTTACTTAGACCTTCTAATTAATCCTGAAATACGGACACATTTTAATAATAGAACAAAACTGATAAGCGGAGTTCGGGAATATCTGGATAATTTAGGTTTTTGGGAAGTCGAAACTCCAACCCTTCAGCCTTTGTATGGCGGAGCAAACGCAAAGCCTTTTAAAACTCATGTAAATGCTTTAGATGCAGACATGTATTTAAGAATTGCTGATGAGCTGTACTTAAAGCGTTTGGTTATTGGCGGATACGAAAAGGTTTATGAAATATGCAAAGATTTTCGTAATGAAGGCATAGATCATACTCATTTTCCGGAATTCACAATGATTGAATGGTATGAGGCATACGCTGATTATCAAAGGGTTATGGATGTTGCAGAAGGGTTGTTCAAGCATTTAGGGAAAAAATTATATGGACATACGACGCTTGAAGTAGAAGATAAAAAAATAGATATTGGGAAAAAATGGCCGAGAATAGAAATGTCAGCAATCATGAAAGAAAAATTAGATTTGGATGTTGAAAAAGAAACTGCAAAAAGTTTAATGTCGTATGCGAATAAGAATTGTGTTGGGATGCAGTTATTGGGAGGGGAAACAAAAGGACAACTTATTTTTGCGATTTTTGAACATAAAATTACGAAATTATTAATAGATCCAATTTGGATTATTGATTATCCTGAAGATGTCAGTCCATTATCAAAACCTCACAGGAGTAAGCCTGGATGGGTTGAAAGATTTGAAGGATATATTGGCGGCAAAGAAATTTGTGATGGATGGAGTGAATTAACTGATCCGCAGATGCAAAGACAAAGATTTGCAAAAGACTTAAACGCGGCAAGAAAAGATAAAGAGGAGGCTCAGCAAGTCGATGAAGATTTTTTGACCGCAATGGAATATGGAATGCCTCCACTCGGTGGAATTGGCATTGGAATAGATAGATTGGTTATGTTCTTTACCAACAAATGGGCAATAAAAGAAATAGTTCTCTTCCCAACACTTCGGGAAGGAAAATAATTTCGCTATGCAGAAGCTTCTGATCGCCACAACTAATATTGGGAAGTTAAAAGAGATTTCGAATTTTTTGAAAGACCTGCCTGCCGGCAGGCAAGGTTTACCTCTCGAAATAGTTTCTCTTAATGATATTGGCATTAAAGACGATATTGAAGAAACAGGAGAAACCTACAAGGAAAATTCGCAAGCAAAAGCTTTATTCTATGCAAAGAAAAGTAATTTACCTGCGATTTCGGATGACGGAGGATTGGAAATTGAGGCTTTCGGTGGGGCGCCCGGAATAAAAAGCAAAAGGTGGTTAGGGAAAGATTCAACTGAAGAAGACATTATTAAACACATGATAAAAGTTGCTCAAGAATTGCCGGATAATAATAGAAAAGCATTTTTCAAAACAGTAATCTCTTTGGCTCTTCCAAATAGGAAAGTTTGGAGTGTTACCGAAGAAATAGAGGGAATTATTGCTAAGAAACCTTATTTAAAAACTCTCAAAGGTTATCCTTATCGTTCATTTTTTTATTTACCAAAAATTAGAAAATATTATCATGAAAATCAATTGACCGATGAGGAGCAAAGGATGTACAATCATAGATATAAGGCAATACAGAAATTAAAACCAATTCTAAAAAGGTTATTGGCTCATAGTTAATAGTAAATAAAATTATGATTGATATAAAATTCATAAAAGAAAATCTAGAAAAAACTAAGCTTTTGGTCGAGTCTAAGCAATTAAATCCTAAAATAGTAGATGATCTTGTAAAAAATTATGATGAGTGGACAAAAAGACTTCGGGATTTTGAACAATTAAGACAAAAGAGAAATAAAATTGCTAAACAAGGAAAATTTTCTGAAGAAGGCAAAGAATTAAAAAATAAATTAAAGGATGCTGAGCTTTTAAACTTTAAAGCTTGGGAAAAATATAAAGACAATGAAGACCATTTTCCAAATCTTCCAAAATCTGACGTCAAGAAAGGTAAAGATGAATCTGAAAATCAGATTCTTGAAGGAAGAAAATATAAGGAGCCAACTAAATTTAATTTTATCCCCAAAGACCATTTAGAAATTGGCGAAGCGTTAGATATTATCGATGTTAAGAGAGCATCTAAAGTATCAGGTTCAAGATTTGCATATTTAAAAAATGAAGGAGCTCTTCTTGAGTTTGCCTTAATACAATTAGCAATAGAAATTCTTGTTAAAGAGGGTTTTATACCAATTATTCCTCCAGTTCTGATTAATAAAGAAATTACTGATGGTTTAGGATATTGGCATGCACCAAAGGATAAGAAAACTGGAGAAACGGGAAACGCTGATTATTATTACTTAAGAGATGATGATGAGAAAAAAGAAATGTATCTAGTTGGAACTGCAGAACATTCGATAGTGCCAATTCATAAAGATGAGGTTTTAAATCTTAAAGACTTACCAAAAAGATATGTTGGTTTTTCTTCGGCATTCAGAAGAGAGGCGGGAACTTACGGAAAAGATACACGAGGAATTTTAAGAGTTCATCAATTTGATAAAATCGAAATGGTTTCATTTGCTACTTCTGAAAATGATGATAAAGAGCATGATTATTTATTATCGTTGGAAGAAAAATTATTCCAGTTGTTAGAAATTCCATATCAAGTTGTAAAAATGTGTACCGGTGATTTAGGATTTCCCATTGCAAGGAAATATGATATAGAAGCGTGGTTGCCAGGACAAGAAAAATATAGGG
>CAZYIC010000011.1:0-24509 GCA_964646925.1 uncultured Gammaproteobacteria bacterium | reverse complement strand
CAGTTTCCTCCTTTTTGGTTACGACCACTATTGTATATACTATTTATTTAGTTAAACAAGTTATAGACTTTAAGTTTTTGCCAAGCATTATAAAGCCCTTAGTCTCTTCTTTGTTAATGATGGCAGTTGTTTATATTTTATCCGGCGTTTTTGCAAAGGATTTTCTATCTCTCATTTTTGTTATACTGGTAAGTGCATTAGTTTATGTTGTTAGTCTGTTTATTCTTTCAGGTAAAGAACTGAAAGCAGATTTAGTTAGATTTGGAATAAAAATATGACCCATTCGACAAGCTCATGATCATAGTGAAGGATTTGGATCTATGAAAAAAAATGTTTTACTTTCAGTCGTAATATCTGTCTTTAATGGAGAAAAGGAACTTGATAATTGTTTAAGGTCAGCGTCTTTTGCAGATGAAATAATAGTGGTAAATAATTCCTCAACAGATAAAACAGAAGAGATTGCCCGTAAATATACAGACAAAATTTTCACAAGACCTAACAATTTCATGCTTAATGTTAACAAAAACTTTGGTTTTTCTAAGGCAACAGGAGAGTGGATTTTAAGTTTGGACGCAGATGAACGAATCACCCCTGAATTGCAAAAAGAAATACTCTCAACTCTCAACTCTCCCGCCCGACTTCGCCTGCGAGCGAACTCGCTGGCGGGCGGGCAACTCTCAACCCTCAATGGTTATTGGATTCCCAGGAAAAATATTATTTTTGGGAAATGGATGGAGCATACAGGTTGGTATCCGGATTTCCAGCTACGCTTATTTAAACGGGGAAAAGGAAAATTTCCGGAAGAACACGTTCACGAAATGATTAAAGCGCAAGGAGAAACGAAATATCTAAAAAACCATATTGTCCACTATAACTACAATACTATTTCTCAATTTCTCCAGAAATTAGGAACAATTTATGCCCCTAATGAAGCAGACCAGCTAATTAGAAACGGATATAATTTGGATTGGAGGGATGCGATTCGATTTCCTGTTAAGGAATTTTCAAGCCGTTTTTTTGCAAGAGAAGGCTACAGGGATGGATTTCATGGTTTAATGTTGTCTTTATTGATGGCATTTTATCATCTTGTTGTTTTTACAAATATCTGGGAGAAACAAAAATTTAAGCAAATCGACGACGGAAAATTATTAATAGACATAGAAAAAGAATTCGTTTCTTCCTCAAAAGAAATTTTCTTCTGGTTTTCAAAAGAAAGAATAAAACTTATTAAAAATCCCCTAAAACAAATCTTCCATAAAATTTTAAGCAAATTAAAGCCATGAAGCATGTTTTTATTTCACTCCTCAACTTTAACGGCCTGAAAAATACCCTAGCATGCCTTGAGTCGTTGAGAAATATAAAAATGGATAATTTCAAATTAACCATAGTGGTAGTAAATAATCTTTCAAAAGAAGAGCTTAATTTAAAGAGCGGCTCTTTAGGGAATATTTCCCTAGCGGTTATTGAAAATAGTAAAAATTTGGGATTTTCAGGGGGACATAATGTTGGGATTAAATACAGCTTGAAAAATGGAGCGGACTATGTTTTGATTCTAAACAACGATACTTATGTTTACCAGAACTTTCTGGAAAAATTGCTAAAGGTTGCGCAAAGTGATGAGAAAATTGGCATTCTAGTACCGAAAATTTATTTTGCGCCGGGATTCGAATATCATAAAGATCGTTACTCAAAGAATAAATTAGGAAAAGTTTTTTGGTATGGGGGCGGAGAAATGGATTGGGATAATGTGATAGGTAAAAATAGGGGAGTTGACTTGGTAGACAAAGGTCAGTTTGACAATATTGAAGAAACAGAAATAGCAACGGGATGTTGCATGCTTGTTAAAAAAGAGGTTTTTGAAAAGGCCGGCTTATTTGACGATAAATATTTCCTGTATTACGAAGATAGCGATTTAAGTATGCGGGCAAAAAGAAAAGGTTTTAAGATTATGTATGTTCCGAATTCTATAATTTGGCACAAAAATGCCTCCTCAGCAGGAGGGTCAGGATCAAAACTCCAGGATTATTACATTACCAGAAACCGTTTGCTTTTTGGTTTTCGATATGCTCCTGTCCGTTCTAAATTAGCCCTTTTTAGAGAAAGCTTATACTTACTTTTTAAAGGCAGAGAATGGCAAAAACGGGGAGTTTTAGATTTCTATTTGGGCAAGTTAGGAAAAGGGAGTTATAGAATATGATCAAAATTTCGGCAATTGTTATTACAAGAAATGCGGAAGATTTAATTGCGGACTGTCTTGACTCGTTGTCTTTTTGCAAAGAAATTATAGTCATTGACAGTCAGTCAGAAGACAGGACAAGGGAAATCTCAGAAAAAATGGGAGCAAAAGTTTTCGAACATGCGTCGGAGGATTTCTCTGAATCGAGGAATTTTGGCTTGAAAAAAGCATCAGGGGAATGGATTTTGTACGTTGATGCTGATGAACGCGTAAATGATGATCTGAAAAACGCAATTATTCATTTAACTAAAGACAGCGGCAGCAGACAACAGTTAAATGCCTATTTTTTAAAAAGGAAGAATTTTTATTTTGGAAATCATGAATGGTCTCACATTGAGCACTTGGAGAGGCTATTTAAGAAAGATAAATTGGAAGGCTGGTATGGAAAGCTTCACGAAAGTCCAAGAATTAAAGGTGATATAGGTGAGCTTGACGGATATCTTTTGCATTATACGCACAAGGACCTTTCCTCAATGGTAAAAAAAACAATAGAATGGTCTAAGATAGAAGCAGAACTTCGTTTTAAATCAGACCATCCAAAAATGTCATGGTGGAGATTTCCCCGAGTTATGCTGACTGCGTTTTTAGATTCCTATATAAGGCAAGGGGGGTGGAAAATTGGAACGGTGGGATTAATAGAAAGTTTATATCAGTCATTCAGTATCTTCGTAACCTATGCGAGGTTATGGGAAATGCAGTTGCGAAATCAAAGATCAAAAATTAAAGATCAAAATAATGAAGAATAAAAAAATAAGGAGATTCTCCTATGGGTTTATCTGCATAGTGTTTTCGCTAATCATTTTTGCGCAGCCAATAGGTGTTTTATACCAACGGAAAGAAGCTTTTTTTTCTTCGGGATATTCGAAAATGTATGATTATTTACGATTATCGTATTCTTCGTCCCAATATGTTCAGAAGAAGAATCCCGGAATTATGCCTGACGATACTTTTGAAGCATTTGTCGGGGGCGCATTTTTGCGGGGAGTTAATCCTATTCATATTGTGCACGAGCATCCTCCAATGGGCAGATATATTATTGCTTTTTCAATATTGCTTTTTGATAATGCGAGTACTTTGATATTGCCCCTGCTAGTGCTTTCTATTATTGCATGTTTTCTGATTGCAAAAATAGTAATAAAAAATTCACTATTAGCTCTGATTCCGGTTGCGATTTTTTCAAATGACCCTCTATTTATCAGCAAGCTTCAATATACTCCGTTGCTTGAGGCGATTCAATTGCCTTTCATCCTTTTGAGTCTATATTTTTTTATCAGAGGAATAAAAAGCAAAAAAAGTTTTAGATGGTTTGTCTTAGCTTCTTTAATGGTGGGATCTGTAATAAGCATTCGTTTTTTTATTTTGGGAGTGACGCTATTTTGCGCGATGTTTCTGTATTTCATAATAAAGAAAAGATTTAATAAGCAATTTATTTATTTTTTAACTTCAACGCCCATATCTCTAATAGTTTTATTTGCCTCATACACGAAGACTATTTTAGACGGATATTCTTTATGGCAAATTTTGGGAGTTCAGAAATATTTATTTTATTATCATCAGACCAAGCTTGAAAATTCTTTTTCATTTTGGGACTTGATCTTCTTTAACAGGTGGCATACTTGGTGGGGAGATCGAAGCGTCATTCGCGATAACACATGGTTTATCGCATGGCCAATCGCAATGCTTTCAGCATTTAGTTTTCTGATAGCATCATTTATAAGAAAAATGCACATGAACGAAGGAGAAAAAGTTCTATCTATTTGGGTACTCGTTTACAGTGGGCTTCTTTCCATTGGAAATTCAACAACCAGATATTTTTTGCCGCTCGTGCCGATACTATACATTCTTACGACTTCTTTTTTGGTAAAATTGTGGGAACTGCAAATTAAAAAAGGAGAGTATAATGAGTAAAAATTGAAGAAGTGAAGAAACTTCAAACAAAGGTGCAAAAGGAATTGGGCGACTTAATATAATCAGTATTAGATAAAGCTTTTAAGGAAGAATTATAGGTAGAATCGTATGGACTTAATATCAACATTAACCATTCTAGCAATTTTATTGGCTATTCTTGCTTTAATTCCTTATTGCCTAGAAATCTGGTTTTACTGCCGAAAAAAACCGAGATTTAAAATTCAAATAGCCAACAAAAAAATATCAAAGCGAGGTAAAGAAACGATTTTTGATTTTTGGTTAGGGATACAGCCTAAAAATGTCTCATTAATACTCAAAAAAGTTTTTCTTTCGTTTCCAGCTATAAGTTTTAAGCTTGAAAAATATCCAGGGTTTACTAGGGATGTAGGTATCAGTTTAAACCCATTGGAAGGTACAGGGTTTGGTCCAACCCTTATTTTAGACAATGAAGGTAACTCTTATAACTCAAAATCAGGAATTATATACACGGTAAGGATAGTTTTAGAAGAAAATATAGACCCGATAAAAACCACATTGACTATAGAAAGCGAGATAGATTATCTTAAACTTGGATTCTGGTTTATTTTTTACAGATCGAGAGAATATAGAAGTCAAAAAAAGATAAATGTTAAACTTGATGAATTTAGACAAGAATTAATTATTTAAGACAGGGAAAAGTTGTGGGGTATTTGGATTCTTTGAGTAAGAAAATGCAGGCTTTCGAGAGAAAAATTGAGATAATGTAAAAATGAAACTTGTTTATTCTAAGATTACAGATTGGAACAATTAAGATTCAGAAGGAGATTGATAGATTATGCTCAAAAGCGGAAATATTAATTTGAATATCCAAGATAATTTTAGAGTTAAATAAAGCAATATGGGTAAAAGTAAAAAAATTATTGTAAAAGACATTACGGTAGCTTTTATCTTCAAAGACGGAAGTGATTACTTGTCTTTGACGGATATGGCAAAGTCAAAGAATCCTGAATTTCCTGCTGATGTAGTAAAAAATTGGCTAAAGACAAGGTTTACGATAGATTTTATGGGCATTTGGGAACAAATGCATAATCCAAATTTTAACATGGTCGAATTCGACCAGTTTAAAAACCAAGCAGGAGTGAACTCCTTTGTTTTGAGTCCTGAAAAATGGATCAGATCAACTGGCGCTATTGGTATAAGATCAAGGGCTGGCAGGTACGGAGGCGGTACTTTTGCTCACAAAGACATTGCTTTTGAATTTGCTTCTTGGATTAGCCCTGAGTTTAAGCTATTTCTCATCAAAGAATTTCAGCGGCTTAAAGAGGAAGAAAATCAGCGGTTAGCTCTGGGTTGGGATATCAAAAGAGCTTTAACAAAAATCAATTATCGAATCCACACTGATGCGATTAAAACATATTTGATTCCGCCATATATTTCCAAACAATCGGCGAATATTCTATATGCAACAGAAGCCGATGTGCTCAATATGGCATTGTTTGGAAGAACAGCCAAGGACTGGCGGGATGAAAATCCAAAGAAGGAAGGAAACATTCGTGATTATGCAGATGTAACCCAGTTGGTAGTATTGGCAAATTTGGAAGGAATAAATGCCGACCTTATCTACCGCGGATTACCTCAAAGCGAACGCTTACAACAGCTAAACAGGATTGCTATTGCACAGATGCAGTCGCTTGTTGGAAGTGCATCAATAAAGAAATTGAAATGAAAATAAATCAATTAAAATTTATGAAAAAATACATTCTTAAATTTTGGCCCATCATGTTTATTTTTATCGTTTGGTTTATTTTTGCAAGTCCTTACTTTTTAAAAAATAAAGTTCCTTTTCCCTCTAATTATCAAGTAAATAACTTTGCCCCATGGAGTACCAATAACAAGTTTTGGGGGCCTGTTAAAAACGCTGCAATGCCTGACATTATTACTCAAATATATCCATGGAGACATTTGGCAATTGACATTTGGAAAACGGGGAATGTGCCGCTTTGGAATTCCTATACTTTTTCCGGTAATCCTCTTCTGGCAAATTATCAATCAGCAGTATTATCGCCATTCAATGTTCTTTTTTTTATACTTCCCTTTGTTGATGCCTGGAGTATTCTTGTGCTTTTGCAACCATTACTTGCAGGTTTATTCATGTATTTATTTGCAAGAAGCCTAAGGGTTAGTCAGACAGGGGCAGCTATATCTTCTGTTTCCTTCATGTTTTGCGGATTTATTACATCATGGATGGGATATGCGACCTTAGGATACGCAATATTATTTTTACCCCTCTCCCTTTTTTGTATAGAAAAATATTTAATGGCAAAAAAGAACATTTTTTTACTTTTGTTGGCCTTAACCATTCCTCTGTCTTTTTTTAGCGGACATTTTCAGATAAGCTTGTATTTCTTAATTACGGTTTTGGCATATATCTTTTACAAGCTCTTGGTTTGTAGAGATATACGTAATACTTTATACTTAATACTTTATACTTTTTTCGGTTTACTGCTTATAATGCCGCAAATTCTACCGTCAATAGAGTTGTATTTGAAGTCTTTTAGAAGTTCTTTTTTTCAGACAAACGGTATTCCCATAGGGTATTTACCTTCATTTTTAGCTCCTGACTTTTTTGGTAATCCCGTCACCAGGAATACTTGGTTTGGACATTATGCAGAATGGAATGCTTATATTGGAGTATTGCCTTTAATGCTTGCCGTTTATAGCCTTTTGATGATAAAAAAGTCTCGAATACTTTTTTTCTTCATCATTGGATTATTGTCCCTTATCTTAGCGATAGACAATCCACTTTCTGTATTTGTTCAAAATCTGCATATACCAGTTTTATCAACAGCTTCTATTAACAGAATTATTATTCTGTTCAGTTTTTCTTTTGCTGTTCTTGCGGGATTAGGTCTAGATCAACTTCTTTTAGATATTAAAAAAACAAATAAGAAGAAGGTTTTTGCGTGGCTTGGCTCTTTTGGTCTTGCTTTTGCTGTCTTATGGGGAACGGTTATGATAGGGTTATTTATTCCGGCAGATAAACTTACCATTATAAAGCAAAACTTAATTTTACCAACAATCTTGTTTTCAGCAGTGGTTGCCCTAGTTCTTTTTGCAATAATGTTTAAGAAAATGAAATATAGCGGAGCGCTGTATATTTTTTTATCTTTGGGACTTGTAGTTTTGGCTGCATTTGACATGCTTAGATTTACTACTAAGTGGATGCCGTTTGACCCTAAGAATCTTGTTTTTCCATCATTTTCAACGACAGAGGCGTTTTCGAAAATCTCCGGGTTTGATAGGGTTTTTGGAAATCTTGGGGGAGAAGCCACTATGTATTACGGTTTGCCTTCTGTCGAAGGATACGATGCGTTATACAGCAAAAGATATGGACAATTTATAGGTTACATAGGAAATGAAGAACTGATAGGGTCTAATTGGTCAGTTGTTCTTTTTCCTAAAAATTCTCAGAATACTCCAAAAGCGATTAATCTCCTAAATATAAAATATATTGCTCATAAGTTGTCGGATAACGGAGCTTCATGGACTTTTCCTTATTGGGCATATCCCAAAGAGCAATTTGATTTAATCTATAAAGATAATTACTATAAATTTTATCAAAATAACAATGTTTTTCCTCATGCTTTTTTGGTTGGAAAATATCGCGTTATTAAAGATGAAAAACAAATTCTTAAGACAATATTCAGTGATGACTTTAATCCAAGAACTGAAATTATTCTGGAAGATGATCCTAAAATTCTTAAAACAAATGGAAATATTGGGAGCGCTAAGATTGTTAATTACAATCCAAATAGCATGGAAATTTCAATCGACTCAAAGAGCAGCGGTTTATTATTATTAACGGATAATTACGACAAAGATTGGAAGGCGAGCGTGGATGGAAAAAGTGTCCCAATTCTTCGGGCAAATTATACTTTTAGAGCAATAGCTGTTGATAAAGGCAGACATAATGTTAAATTTTGGTATGACCCATGGGGTTTTAATTTGGGAGTTTATCTGGCAATGGGAGGGCTGATTGGAATTCTGGCTATGATTTTGATTTCCAGAATTGTAAATCGTCCAAAGTCATCCTTTTCTTGGCAAAACGGAAAAGGTAAATAATTTCCAAAATTCCAAAAGTATTAATGACAAGTATCGCAATGAACCAATTCCTTTGACTATTTTTCGCGGCGTTCCACAAAGCAAGCCCTTTCCATGCAATAGACCAAGCCAATAGGATATATTGTACAAAAGGAGAAATTGCCGGAAGCGCAGATAAATTCATATATCAATACAATAGCATAACAAGTTAAGCTTTGCAAGTAGGTCAGAAGTTGGTAAAATGAGTTAATGAGGATTGGGATCTTTGATCCATATCTGGATACATTGAGCGGGGGAGAGAAGTACATGTTATCAGTCGCATCGTGTTTGGCCCAAAAGCATGAGGTATTTATCTTTTGGGATAAAGACAGAGAAAATGTAATAAAGAAAGTGGCTCTAAGTAAGCTTGGGATAGATCTGTCTTCTGTAAAATTTAATAAAAATATATTCGATAGAAATGTTTCTTTCATATCCCGTTTTTTAGAATCGCGGAAATTTGATGCAATAGTTTACCTAAGTAACGGAAGTATTCCGCTTGTTGGAACAAAGTTATTTATCCATTTCCAATTTCCTGTTGAGTGGGTTAATGCAAATTCAATAAAAATCATAATAAAACTTTTCTTAACAAAAGGAATATTTTGTAATTCATATTTTACAAAGCATTTTATAGACAGAGGATTAAATGTCAAAAGCAAAGTGTTGTACCCCCCTGTAGGTATTCATAAAATCAACATAAAGAAAGAAAATATTATTTTGCATGTGGGAAGATTCAATATTGACGATAATGGATCAAATTACAAGAAGCAAGATATTATGATCAGACTTTTTAAAGAGATGGTGGACAAGGGACTTAAGAATTGGAGGCTAGTCTTGGTAGTAGGAGTAAGAACTGGAGATAAGGATAAGTCACGCAAGCTAAAGGAAGTTATTGCCGGATATCCAATTGAGATAATAGAGAATCCATCTAACAAAACTCTTTGGGAAAATTATTCAAAAGCAAAAATTTATTGGCATGCTACGGGTTTCGGTGAGGACATAAGAAAGCATCCTGAGAGGGCAGAGCATTTTGGAATTTCAACTGTTGAGGCCATGGGAGCAGGCGCTGTCCCCGTTGTGATAAATGCAGGAGGGCAAAAAGAGATTGTTGAGAATGGAAAAAACGGTTATTTGTGGGATACGTTGGAGGATTTTGTCAAAAAGACAAATAGCCTAATCAATGATGAAAAATTGTTAAGAGAAATGTCGGAGAATGCAATAAAAAGATCGGAAATTTTCAATGACGATAGATTTTGCAAGGATTTACAAAATATTATTAAACAATGAGGAAAATAATACCCATTTTACTTATTGGTTTATTGGCCGCTATCTTTTTTTGGCAATTTATTGTTCGAGGATTACTTCCTATTCCCTCAGATACAATCATTGGGCTTTATCATCCGTTTAGAGACTTATACGCCAAGGATTATCCTAGGGGTATCCCGTTTAAAAACTTTTTGATTACTGACCCTGTTCGTCAGCAATATCCTTGGAAAGAGTTGGCAATTTCGCTGGAGAAAAAATTTCAATTACCATTGTGGAATCCGTATAATTTTTCGGGTACTCCGCTTTTGGCAAATTTTCAATCAGCTTCATTCTATCCTCTTAATATCTTATTTTTTATAATGCCTTTTGTTGCAGCGTGGAGTTTTATAATTTTTCTAGGACCTTTGCTTGGAGGAATCTTCTTATTTTTATATCTTGATAATCTTAAGCTAGGTAAATTAGCAAGTGTATTAGGAGCGGTTACGTTCTCTTTTTCCGGTTTTTTTATAGCGTGGATGGAATGGGGAACAATTACACATACCGCATTATGGTTGCCCTTAATACTTTTATCTATCGATAAAATTTTTTTTAATTTTCAGGGGAACTCAAAATTAAAAGTTAAAAATTCAAAATTATGGTATTTTATTTTTATATTTTCATTAATTTCTTCTTTCTTTGCAGGCCATCTTCAAATTTTCTTCTATCTTTTTGTTTTCTCCTGGATATACTTTTTAGCTAGATGGTTGCAATATGGAAGAAAAATAAACATTCTAGTTTTATACTTAATACTTAATACTTTATACTTAATACTTACTGTCATTCAGTGGGCTCCCACATTGCAGCTTATCTTATTATCAGCCAGAGATATTGACCAGATTCGTTGGGGAGAAGGAGGCTGGTTTATTCCTTTTCAGCATCTTATCCAATTTGTCGCTCCTGATTTTTTTGGCAACCCTACAACTCTTAATTATTGGGGAGTATGGAATTATGGTGAGTTTGTTGGGTATGTGGGGATAATCACCTTAATTCTTGCACTATTAGCAATGTTTTTTCGGAAAGACAAGAAGACTTTATTTTTTGGGACAATGTTATTTTTGTCTTTAATTTTTTCCCTTCCGACCTTTTTTGCCAAAATTCCATATTATTTAAATATTCCTCTTATCAGCACTTCTCAGCCAACCCGACTTCTGTTCGTCATAGATTTTTGCCTGGCTGTTTTGACTGCATTAGGCTTCGACTACATCTTAAAAGTAAAGAAAAAAAATACCATACTATATCCTTTAATTTTTATATCGATTGTTTTTGCGGGATTATGGATATTTATCTCTAAGGAGCACCTGATGGTTGCAAAAAATAACTTAATACTTCCTACATTACTTTTAATATCCTCTTGGGTTTTATTTATTGTATGGTTATTGATTCGAGATAAAAAAAGGCCAGTTCTCATAATATGCGTTCTTGTACTGGGGATTGCTGTGTTTGACTTACTGCGCTTTGGCTGGAAGTTTACTCCTTTTACACAAAAATCTTATGTTTTTCCTGAAACAAAAGCTATAGCTTTTCTGCAAAAAAACTTGGAAGAATTTAGAATTATGACAGAAGATTCCAGAATTCTTCCTTCCAACTTTTCTACTATTTATAGGATTCAAAGTGTAGACGGGTATGACCCTTTATATTTAAGAAGATATGCAGAATTAATAGCCGCTTCCGAACGGGGTAAGCCGGATATATCTACTCCTCTTGGTTTTAATCGTATAATTACTCCTAATATATACGCCTCAAAAATTATTGATTTATTAGGCGTTAAATACGTTTTAAGTTTGTCAGAGCTAAATTCGTTTAAGCTTAAAAAGGTTTTTCAAGAGGGGGAAACGAGAATATTCGAAAATAAAAATGTTTTGCCCCGCGTATTCTTTGTTCCGAAAATAACATACGCTAAAGATAATAAGGAGGCAATAAGTTTAATGTTTGATGATTCGTTTATTCCTAATGATACGGCAATTGTCGAACTTACCCAAGGTGGCGTATCTGTTCCACCTCTAAGGTGGAAAATAGGAGAAGCAGAGATTGCCCAATATTCAGAAAATAAAATAGTTATAAATACAAAAAATATAGGGAATGGATTTTTGGTTTTGACAGACAGCTATTATCCTACATGGCATGCTACAGTAGATGGAGATGAAACAAAAATATACAGAACAGATTATAATTTTAGAGGTATTATTGTGCCGGCAGGAAAACACACGATTGAATTTCATAATTCATTATTTTAAATATGAGCATAAGTGTTATTATTCCAAATTATAACGGTGCAGAATTATTAAAGAAAAATTTACCAAAAGTTTTTGACGCGATTTCTTCGTATAAAGATGGAGCTATTGAAGTTATAATTATTGATGATTGTTCAACGGATAATTCTCTAATAGAAATTCAGAATGCAAAGATCAAGAGCCAATCCGTCCAAGGCGGAATAAAATTCAAAAGCATAAGAAATGAAAGAAACCTTGGGTTTTCATCGACAATCAATAGGGGGGTGAGGGATGCAGATGGGGAAATTGTTGTTTTACTAAATACAGATGTTATTCCGGAAATTACGTTTTTGGCACCCTTATTATCTCATTTTAAAAATGACGAGGTGTTTGCAGTCGGATGCTTGGATAAAAGCATTGAAGACGGAAAAACAGTCTTGAGGGGAAGGGGAGTTGGAGTTTGGAAGAGAGGTTTTCTTGTTCATTCGCGCGGAGAGATTGACAAGGCGAATACTCTTTGGGTAAGCGGGGGAAGCGGAGCGTTTAGAAAAAGCATTTGGGAAAAACTTGGCGGCTTTGATGCTCTTTATAATCCGTTTTATTGGGAGGATATTGATCTTTCTTATAGAGCTCTTAAGTCCGGATATAAAATTCTGTTTGAGCCTAAAAGTGTTGTTATCCACGAACATGAGAGAGGGGCAATTAAAAAAAAGTTTTCCCCCTCTTTGATTAAGGCAATTGCATATAGAAATCAGTTTATTTTTGTCTGGAAAAATGCAACTGATTTGAATTTGCGAATACTTCACATATTCTGGTTGCCTTATCATTTTATTAAAGCGTTAATTAATAATGACTGGATGTTTTTTAGAGGCTTTTTTAACGCTTTTTTATTACTTCCAAAAATTATAATGAGAAGTTTTAAAAGTCAGAAATTATTTCTAAAGAAAGATAGTGAAATAATCAAATCTCTTTCATGAGAATGCTTCGGAATCTTAAAGAACTACGGAAATGGTATGTAGACATAATTTCCTATACACTTTGCAGTTTTTTTATAATTGCAGGGATAGCAATCTCTATAAATAGATTTTGGCAATACGAAGTATTTTATTTTGATTTTGGAATTTTTGATCAGGCAATTTGGAACGCTTCCCGTTTTCTTCCTCCTATAATTGACCATCCTATAGTTGGAGGAAAATGGATATTTGCAGATCATTTTAGTCCAAGCGTATTCCTTTTAGCGCCATTATATTGGTTAACTGCAAGAAACGAGATGCTTCTTATTGCGCAGGCAGTAGTTGTTGGGCTAAGCGGAGTAGTTTTATATGCTATCGGTAAACATGTTTTAAAAGATAAATTTTTGGCTTTAGGCATTCTGATCTGTTATCTGCTTTTTCTAGGTCTGCAAAATGCGGTTATCTCTGACTTCCATGAATTAACTGTTATGACACTGCCTCTTATGCTTACGTTTTGGGCAATTATTCATAGGAAAATGCGGCTTTATTTTCTATTTCTTATTATTACATTAGGGTTTAAGGAATCTACTTTTCTTCTGGGTACCGGTATAGGAGTATTAATTTTTTTCCTAAGAAAAGAGTGGATAAAAATTGGCTTGATTACAATAGTATTATCGCTTATATGGGGATATATTAGCATAAAAATAATTATACCTTCATTTTCAAACGGATTTTATTTATACTCTCCTTCAGTTAACGCAAATATTCTGGACAATATATCGTCTTTGGTTAACCATCCGCTTAAGCAAAGAACTCTATTTTACAGCTTTTACAGTTTTGGTTTTCTTCCTCTTTTGGCTCCGGAGTTTTGGTTTCTTTTCTTGCAAGATTATGGAATGAGATTTGTTGGAAGTTTATGTTGTACCCGATGGGATATGGGGCTGCATTATAACGCACAAAGCGCTGTTCTTTTGGGGATTTCGGGCGTATTTGCTTTAAAACATTTACAAAGGATAAGACTTGTTTCTAAATTTGTGCCCTTGTTAGCGATAATTATTGCAGGAAATGCTTTTTTTCTGTATAGATTTGTATTGCATGGGCCTTTTGCTTTGGCATACAATCCGGCATTTTACGCCCATACTAAAGATTTCATATTCCTTAACGATCTAACTAGGAGAATTCCAAATGATGTTTCTGTTATGACACAAAATAATTTAGCATCACGCTTTACCCATCAGAAAATACTTCTCTTAAAGCGAGATTACGAGACATATAAGCCTGAATATATCCTTGTAGACGTAAGACCCGAGCAAAATCCAAACAACTTTTTCGATACAAAAGATGTTTTCGGCATTTTGGAGTTATTGCAGAAGGACTCCAAGTATGAGTTAATATATGGAACAAAATATCAATTTATTTTTCATAGAATAAAAATATAATGAAATTATCTATTATTATTCCTGTTTTTAACGAGGAAAAAACCATTTCAGAAATACTTAAAAGGGTAAGTGAAGTTAAAATTTTTGGCATTGAAAAACAAATTATAGTTGTGAATGATGGATCAACTGATTCTACGGAGTCAGAAATTCAAAATTCCCCACTTCGCCGCTCCGCCGCTGAAGCTAAGGAGCGCAAGTGGCAAGACTTCGCGGGGCAAGCAAAATTCATAGAGCATAAAATTAACCTGGGGAAAGGGGCAGCGGTTAGAACCGGAATTGAAAATGCAACAGGAGACTACATTGTAATACAGGATGCGGATTTGGAGTATAATCCGGAAGACATAAAGAAGCTTGTAAAACCGGCTTTTGAGGGCGCAAGTGAGGTTGTTTACGGTACGCGTCTTAAGCGGTTACCAAGTCTCTCCAAGGAAGAAAAAACTCCTCAGTTTTTACTTCATTACATCGGTAATAAATTTTTAAGCTTATTGACAAGCATTCTTTATGGGCAGTGGATTACGGATATGGAGACTTGTTATAAGCTTTTTCCGAAAAAAGCTGTTGAGGGAATGAAGCTTAATGCCCGCGGGTTTGAATTTGAGCCGGAAATTACAGCTAAGTTATTAAAAAAAGGATACAGAATTTTAGAAGTTCCAATTACGACTAAACCTAGGGGTTATAATGAAGGGAAAAAATTAAGTACATTTAGAGACGGATCAATTGCCTTGTGGAGTTTATTGAAATATAGACTTATTGATTAACGGCAAGTAACGTATGGAGATATTATTTTTTATCCTCGCAATTGCAATTTGTTTTTATTTCCCTGGAAAATTCTTATTGGCAAAATTAAAATTAACACTTGGTTCTCCGGAAGACCTATTTTTCCCTTTTGTTTTGGGCATGATGGGGTTTACACTAATTTCTTATGTTTTTTCTTGGTTAAAATTGGAATTTGTAATTCTTCCCTTATTCCTATTAATTAGCTTCTATGCTTTCAAAAGTAAGAAATGGCTTCCGAAAAGTATTGGTAAATCTCATCGTTGGCCGCTTATTATCGTAATTGTTTTGTCAATTATTTTTAGTTTAAGTATGTTAAAGTATGGGGTTTATGGCGATACTATTAAATACGGAAGGGATGATTTATGGCATTTAGCATTAATCAATGAATTGAAAGCTAATTTTCCTCCGGATAATCCTGGGTTCGCCGGGGTTTCGTTAAAAGGTTACCATTTTTTCTATAATTTTTTACTAGCCAAGATTAGTAATATTTTCTTTATTTCTCCGCTTTCCCTGCATTTCCATTTCTTTCCGTTATTTATAGCAATTCTTTGGGGAGTAGGGGTATATTCTTTCATGCATAAATGGAGCAAAAAGGTATCAGTTGGTCTTTGGGCTGTTTTTTTAACCATGTTTGGCGGTAGCTTCGCATTCATATTGCGACTCAGAGGTCATGAAAATCTGAGTTTAGATAGCGCTTTCGGAATACAGCAGCCGGCAGCAGCGCTTATAAATCCGCCATTTGCGATATCAATTGTCATTGTTATCTCAGTTCTTTTTACTTTTTATCAATATTTCACAACTAAGAAAAAGGTCTGGTTAGTTCCCATTGTCTTGTGCGTAGGTCTTATAAGTATGTTTAAAGTCTATGCGGGGATAATATTATTGGGAAGTTTCTTGTTGCTTTCGCTTTTTCAGTTTTTTAAAAAAAACTATATATTTCTTGCTGCATTTTTTTTCACAGGCATTTTATTTGTTATTACATATGGAATTCTTAGGGATCCCTCCTCTACTCTTATTTTTGCGCCGCTTTGGGCTCCTCATGATGTTTTAAATAGTAATATGCCGTGGTATGGATATGCGGAAAAAATGTATACCTATACAAAACTTTCCGTAATAAAAGGAATAATAGAAATAGAGTTATATTCTTTATATATATTTTTCGTTGGTAATTTAGGATCGAGACTAATCGGATTATTACTTTTGCCGCTATTTCTATTTACGGAGCGCAAGAAGCCTTCATTTTTCACAACAACTGTTTTAATAATGACAGTAATTTCCATATTGATACCTTTGTTTTTTATCCAATCGGGAAAAGTATTTGAAATCATACAAATGGCATGGTATTTTTTATTTTTTATTTCTCTTTTTGCCGCATTTGGATTTTATAAACTGTTTAGTTTTTCTTACAGTAAAACATTGAAAGTTATTTTTTTTGCGGCAATATTACTTCTAACTCTGCCGTCGGCATACGAGCCTTACAGGGGTTATTTTGGCGCTATTCAATCTCGCGGTTCTTCATTATCAGATCCTTACTTTGAATCAATGCAATTTTTGAAATCTCAGGAAGATTACAATAAGACGGTTATGGAAATTCCTGATAAAAATATCGGCGCGACCAAAAATGAAGTACTAAATTGGCATAAAGCATCATCGCCGGCAATCGTGGCATTTGGAAACAAAAGGGGCTATTTAAATAATGAATATATAGATTTTATCGGAGTCAATATTGAGTCTAGAATTGATTTTATTCGTAAGATTATTTTATTTAATAATATGTCAACGGATAATCTTAAATTCGCGAGCCTTAAGAAGGAAATAGAACAAGGATTAAAAAATAATAAAATTTCTTTTATTTATAGTCCTTATCCCTTATTGTTGCTTGAAAATATCAATTTTATTTCTAAGATTTATGAAAACCGGACTGCCAGTATATATAGGGTAAAATAGGAAAATTATTAACAATAGCGTCATCGATATCATAGAGATTATGATACCGGTCTGAAAAGATAAGGGTCTATATGTAAATGTTATCTTATGATCGCCTTTAGGCAGGTAAATGCTTCTAAAAGCGTAATCTGCGCGGTAAATTTTAGTTTCTTTATCATCAACATAAGCTTTCCAGCCGGGATAATAATTGTCGGAAAGAAAAAGCATTTGCGGAACATTGGTTTTTGTTTTAATAATTATTTCTTGAGGTTCGTAAGAAATAATGGATGTAAATGAATCAACTGAGGGCTTGAGCAAATTTATAAAGGTATCAGGATTATTATCTATCTCTTTAGGTTTTTCTTCAAGAATAACAGTAGTTAAAAGATTTGTATCGGGATTAAAAATTAGATCTAAAATTTTCTGCGCATTATTTTCTACGCGTACATTATTAGTTAAAAAAACTCTTGGAAAAACATTGGCATATTCCAGTCCGTACCAATTGTTATGTTGCCAAACCGGCTTAAAAAGGTCTTGAGAAAATTTATTTGCATTAGCATTTTTTGGATTGCGGTCATCGAAATAGAGGACATGTTTTATGCCAAGAAGTGAAATTAAACGCATTCTTTTTTTGTCCTCGAATGGATTCTCTTTTTCTCCTAATTCCGAAATCCTCGCTTCGACCCGAGGGATATCTTTCACAAGCTTTCCGTTATTTTTAACCGCAAAAAGGAGCTCTCCATATCTTCTGGGAAAAACAGGACTTGTTCCTTCGGCCGAGTAAATGTGTGCGTACGTTGAGATATTTTCTTCCATCGGTTGACGAAACGTTATAAATCTATCCAAAGAATTTTTTGATTGCAGAAAAGAGATGATGTGATTTTCTGGATACAGGAATTGTCTGTCTCCGGTTACGAGATATTTATTTAGAAAATAGAATTGTCCAGTAAGCGTTAGAGTAATAATTACAAGAACTAAGAGGTTAGATGGTTTTTTGTATTTTAATAAAACAAAAAGAAAAGAAAGCATACCAAGTGGCATAATAAGATTTTTTAGAAGAACAAGAATGTTTGCTTTTGTAGGAGATGATCCATGTACAATTATATAGTCATTTAATTGTTGGAAGAATCGAGTATTACCGTATCTTAATAATAATAACCCATAAATGCCAATGAGGAAAATAGTCAAATAAAATATCGTAAAAATAATTAACATAAGTTTTCGATCTCTTTTATTTCTTCTTCCTATCAATATAGATAATCCAAACGACGAGAGAGTGGCTATCGAAAAAGCGGTAATTATAAGAATGCGGCTTGGTAAAAATGTTGGAAGTAAGGGAAGCGGGAGTTGGAAAAACCATCTTGTAAAAGGCGAATCAAGCGTTAGGAAAAAAGAGAAAAAAACGGAAAAAGTAAAGAAACCAATAATAGGATTTATTTTTCTTTTAAAACATGCGTATGCGAAAAAAACAAATGGAATAAGCCCTGCATAGAGAATTGTTTCCCGATAAAACCCTCGGCCAAAAAAATTATATGCTCCCGGATTGCCGAAAATATCCGGCACAAAAGCATTAATAAAATGTGTAACAGGAAGAAGATATCTGTCAAACAAATATGCAGCCGACGATGTGCTTCTTGGAGATTCCAGGAAGGCTTCTATTGATGGAAGCAATTGCATCGCAGAGAGACAGAGAGAAAAAATATAAATAAAAGTTATTCTAAGCATATATCGAAAAAAAGGAAGTTTTAGAGTTTTAATGCGGAATAAGCTATACAAGAAAGAGAACGCGAATATATAAAAAGTTATTTGCATAAATCCTCCCAATATCGAACAGGTAAGGGCAATAATTGCAATAAGACAATACCAGAGATTTTTGTTTTTAAGATAACCCTCTATTCCAAAAAGAACAAAAGGAAGCCATAGCGCTGATTGGGCAACCACAATGTTTTCCTGACTCCATACGAGCATGAATCCGGAAAACCCGAAAGATATTGTTCCAAGCCAAATAGCGGGTCTTTGAAGACGAAAATGACTTAAGAAAAGGTACATAAAAAATGCTGCCATAATGGGCTGAATAAATAATAAAATTTCCCATGCAATAATTTGCGGCAGAAAAAAGTAGAGAATATTTAACGGATAAAATATGCTGGATTGAAAATTTGCAAGGAAAGGAGTTCCGGCAAAATTATATGGATTCCAAAGCGGAATTGTCTTTTTTGCCAGCATATCATTGGTAAATGTTCTTTCGGGATAAAATATTCGTATCTGGTCATCTCCGATTGGCTTATGCGGGATTCCCGCTTCCCAACCTGGAAACTTCTCCGTTCTCCATGGGGAATAAAATTGGACAAGGAAATTTGAGGGAAAAAGAATTTTTCCGTTAAAAATTACCTGTCTATAGATAAAAAGAAGCCCTATTATTATGACGAACAAGAGGATATGGGACGGAGATATTTTTTTAAAAAATTTCATTAACGAGCTTGAAATATGGTATCATAAAGATAAATAAATTGCTAAAATGAAAAACATAATGTTTCGGTTTTTACCTCTTTTACTAATAATTCCAATTTATATAGTACTTTACAAAATTTATACTCCCAAAGTGAATGCTTTTGGTTGTTTTGACGATTGCTTCAATATTGTTGCCGGATATTTTATTACAAATGGTAAAAGATTATACTCAGATATTTTTTTCAATCATCAGCCTCTTATGGCATATTTTAGTTCATTTATTCAGACGGCACTTCATCCGATCAATATATATGATCTTGTATTAACTCATAGGCAAAGCATCATGGTGTTTGGTCTTGTTATGAATATAGCTATTATTTTACGATTTGGTCTGCCAATGTTTGGTTTTGTTTTTCTTTATGAATTTAGCAAGTTTTATGTCTTTGGAGACAGATTTCTTGCGGAGGGAGCAATAGTGTACCCGCTCGTATATATGATGGGACTTGTATGGCAGAAATACATAAATAAAAGATTATATTGGCATGATTATATATTAAGCTCATTCTTCGCATGGTTTGTAATTTTTATGAGAGAGCCATACATTATTATTTCGGTTGCCTTATTATTTCTAATATTTTTTGGCAAGCCTTTTTCATTTTCAAAAAAAATGGCGTTAGGTTTATTTGCTCTGTTGGTAGTTGCTTTTTTGTCAATAATGCCATTATCGGAATATTTTTTTAATGTAGTAACCGTAAGTAGTCAAATTTTTCGTTCGGAAGCAGGCGATAATAATTTATTAGGTCTTGGAGCAATTAATATATTTATATATCCCATTCTTATTTTTTTTGGAGGTGAATGGAATATCTTTAGGTATTTTCTCGTAGGGCTTGATTCCGTATTCTTGGCATCTTTTTTATTTCTTTTTCCTGTGAAAGAAAAGAGAAAAGCTCTTCTCGTTCTATTCCTGATACTTGGACTAGCGAATGTTCGTATATTTCCTCCGGGGAAAATTTTTTACGCGGCGTTTCACATGATAGCATGGTATGGATTATTTATTGCAGCACTTATTTTTTTATTGAATGAGCTCTTTTCATATAAGAAAAAAATAACAGTCTCACTTTTAATTGTTCTTGTAATATTATTTGCCTATATTGTTGGTTCCCCAAGATCGTTTATCCGCGAAAAGACTGATCCTCATTATGAGTTCATAACTAATTATGGAAAAGAGTTGCAGGTAGGAGAAGTGGTAAGGTTGTTGTCGAAATCTACGGACACGCTTTATTTAGACGGGGGAGATGATCTTATTTATTGGCAAGCTAAACGTTTATCTCCATATAAATATTCTTGGTATACCTCAGGGATGCTTGGGTTTTCTCGTTATCAACAGGCAAGACTTGAAATGTTTGCCACTTCCCCTCCCGACTTCTATTTCCGTTTTTGTGCCAAAGAGATAGTGACAAATTATTTTTTACCTAAGGAATATGAAAATGATTATCAAAACTTATATTCACTCGGGAATCCAACGTGTTTATATATTAAGAAATCAAAAATTGCAAGTATTCAGGAGGAAAAATGGCAAAAAGCAGGAGAATTTCTCTATGAATTGCCTGAAAGTGTAATAATTAAGTAGTATTAAGATATAATAAGTTAATTAAGATTTTCGCAGAAACTATGAGTTTGGCAAAAACAACAATAATTCTTACAGCAATTATTGTGTTTGCCTCTTTCTTGAGATTTTTTCAATTGGGACAAAATCCGCCGTCTTTAACATGGGATGAGGCGGCATGGGGATATAATGCTTACTCTTTGGGAATTGACGGAAGAGATGAGTTTGGAAGATTTTTGCCCCTTAATTACTTAGAATCTTTTGGAGATTTTAAACCTCCAGCGTATGCGTATCTTGATGTAATTCCTATTAAACTGTTCGGCCTAACGGAATTTGCAACCAGGTTTCCATCGGCATTCTTTGGCGTACTGACAGTTTTGATGGCCTATTTTTTAACAAAGAGAATCTTTTGGAATTCCAAATCAAAAGAACAATATGCTTTATTCACTTCGCTATTTTTGGCAATTTCGTCTTGGCATATTATGTTATCCCGCGCTGCATTTGAGGCAAATGTGGCAACGTTCTTTTTGGTAGGAGGAGTTTGGTTATTTTTAACTGGAGTGCAAGAAAAAAAATGGCATATAATTTTTTCCGCTATCTTTTTTGCACTTTCTATATATACCTTTAACACAGCCAGAATGGTTGCACCTATCTTGGTATTGTTTTTAGGGTTTGCTTTTAGAAAAAAACTTATTGAGAATAAAAGGCAAACATTAATAGCGGTCTTAATGGGGATTTTATTGATGTTGCCTATCCTTGGATTTTTATTTTCTCCTCAGGCAGGTCTTCGTTTTAAAGAAGTGAATATATTTACGGATGTTGAAGTTGTTAAAACTTCCAATCAGGAGATTATAAATGATAGCAGTGCTTGGTCTAGGATAATGCACAATAGAAGGGTTGGATATGCTCTTTCTTATCTAAAGCATTATTTTGATAATCTCAATCCAAGCTTCCTTTTTATAAAAGGAGATGGGAATCCTAAATTTTCAACTCAAGATGTAGGACAGATGTATATTTGGGATTTGCCATTTTTTATTGCAGGAATATTGTTTTTAATTAAACGTAAAGAGGGAAGCTGGTGGATTATTCCCGCATGGTTAATTATTGGTATTATTCCTGCAGCAACTGCTCGGGAAACTCCTCACGCCCTGCGTATTGAAACAACCTTGCCAACTTTTCAGATCATTACTGCAATCGGAGCTACAGAGTTTGTTATGTGGATATCAAAAATTAAAAATAAAATAGCAAAAATACAAATAAAATATTTAATATTTGCTGTATGTTTTTTATTTTTGATATTTAATTTTTTATATTACATTCGGGGTTATTATGTTCACTATCCTTATGAATTTTCAGGCGAATGGCAATATGGATATAAAGATTCTATAGAATATGTAAAATCTGTTGGGGAAGACTTCGACAATATATACGTAACAAATGCCATGGGAAGGCCTTACATTTATTATTTATTTTATACCAAAACAGATCCTAGAATTTTTAGAAAAAATAATGCAATTAGGAGAGATGTCTTTGGGTTTGTAACTGTAGATAGATTTGGAAAATACAATTTTTTAAATGGCGTTACTGAGGTTGATAATCGAAAAGGCAGCAAAAATCTTTTCATTCAGACACCGAACAATGTGCCGAGGAAAGCGAACATATTAAAAACTTTTAACCTATTAAACGGTACTGCCGCACTTGTTGTTTATGAATAAAAAAATAGTTATATTTTTAACTTTCATTGTGGTAATTGCTTCGGTATTGCGGTTGTGGCAATTAGGGAAAGTGCCTTTATCTCCGGATTGGGATGAAGTCGCGTTGGGATACAATAGTTATTCCATTCTGCAAACAGGGAGAGACGAGTATGGAAAGTTTTTGCCTATTATCCTCAGGTCTTTTGATGATTATAAGCCTGCTTTGTATGTATATCTTGCCATGCCGTCGATAAGCGTACTCGGTCTAAATGTAGCAGCAGTTAGATTACCGTCTGCTATTTTTGGTATTTTGACCGTTGTAGCAACATTTTTCTTAGTAAAAGAATTATTTAAAAGGGATAGTCTTGCTCTTTTGTCAGCTTTTCTTTTGGCAATTTCTCCTTGGCATATTCAGTTTTCCCGGATTGCTTTTGAATCAAATGTAGGAGTAGCGTTAAATGTTTTTGGAATTCTGTTTTTTTTAAAAAGTTTTAATAAGCAATGGTTTTTATTTTTAAGCGCTGTCATGTTTGGGCTGGGTCTTCATGTTTACCAAAGTGAAAAAGTTTTTATTCCTCTTCTTCTGATAGTCCTTACGATTATTTATAGAAAGCAGTTTTTTTCAATCAAAAAAAAATACATATTCACATCCTCTTTAATCTTGATAATTATTTCTATTCCGTTAATTTATATCAATCTAACTAATAAAGATGCGCTGTCGAGGGCAAGAGACGTCAGTATTTTCTCCAACACGTCAATTATAGAAATGAATGCAAAGAGAATTGCAAGAGATAAAGAGAATAACGATCTTTTAGGATTAATATTTGATAATCGCAGGGTCGAATTTGTAAAAAATACGGTAAGAGGATATCTGTCTCATTTTGATTTTAATTGGCTTTTTATAACAGGTGATATTGCTCGTCACCACGCGCCAAGCATGGGAATGCTATATCTTATCGAATTACCATTTTTGTTGGTAGGAATTTATAGTTTAATATTTGGAAGTTTTAACAGAAAGGTAAAAGCCTGTATTATTTTATGGTTTTTAATTGCGCCTATTCCTGCTTCTGTGACTAATGATATTCCAAATGCGGTTAGAACCCTTAATTTTCTTCCTACATTTCAAATATTTACAGCAATCGGGATTTTAACTGCTATAAAAAAAGTATCAAGTATTAAGTATCAAGTGTTAAGCATACGAGTGAAATATGTACTTTTTATTTTTGTTTTTTTATTATTTATATCCAATATCTTATATTACTTCAATCAATATTTTGTTCAGCAAAATTATTTTCATGCAAAGTATTGGCAATATGGTTACGAGAATATAGTTAATCACGTCGCCAATGTTCAGAAAGACTATAGTAAAATAATCGTTTCCAATACTGCAACAATGGATCAGTCTTACATATTTTTTCTTTTTTACTTAAAATATGACCCCATTCGATATTTGAAAGAAGGTGGTACTGCATCAGGAAAATTTGAAGGTAAAAACCGATTTTCAAATTTCGAATTCAGGAAATTTGATTATAGCTTAGAGAATGAGAAAAATATTTTATTAATTGGATCATCTTTTGATTTTCAAGAGGAATATAAAACTATTCATAGAATTAATTATCCCGATTCGGGTTTAGCTATCAAAATAGTTGAGAAAAATAAATGAAATTTAAATTCCCCAATTTATTTAAAAAAGAATATCTATTTTTATCTTTAATAATTATGACGGGTGCATTTTTGAGGCTTCCGGGCGTGATTACTAATTCTTTTGCTTTTACTTACGATGTTGGAAGAGATATGTTGAATCTTTGGAATATTACTTACGTTCACAAAATCCCCTTAATAGGTCAAACTACCGGTTTGGAGGGAATATTCTATGGTCCCTGGTGGT
>CAZYIC010000010.1:0-24957 GCA_964646925.1 uncultured Gammaproteobacteria bacterium | reverse complement strand
TGTGTCCTAACTTGGCAAATTCGTTAAGTTTACGCAGAACAACAGCGTGTCCAAGGTGTATTTTAGTTGCTGTTGGATCAATGCCCAAATAAACATTCAGTTTTTTGCCTCCTGCCAAAATTTTTCTTAACTCCTCCTTGTTCGGGATAATATTTGCGACTCCTCTTGTTAATAATTCTTCAATTTTGTCCATAGCCAAAGTATAGCATACTACGATCCAAAAGTTGTATAATTCAACTTATGGTTAGTTTTAGAACTAGGAGGCGAAGAAGTTTTAGATACTCTTCAAATATATTTCTCTATAGTAAAATTGCAAGATTTGCCTTTTTTGGGTTAATTGGATTTTTTATTTTTGCTTTTGTTGCATTTTTCTGGTTTAGCCGTGATTTACCAACGCCGGGAAAACTGTCCGCCAGCAATTTTCCCCAATCCACAAAGATTTTCGATAGAAACGGAATTTTGCTTTATGATATCTACAGAGATGAAAACCGTACGTATATAACTTTGGATCAAATTCCCCGCGCATTGCAGGAGGCAACAATTGCAATAGAAGATAAGGATTTTTATCGGAATCAGGGGTTTTCAATTACGGGTTATCTGAGGGCATTTAGGAATGCAATTCTTTCCAGAAGAATAGCCGGCGGAGGCTCTACCTTAACCCAGCAATTGGTTAAAAATACCTTATTATCATCGGAACAAACTATTGCCCGTAAAATTAAAGAATTCATTTTGGCAATCCAGGTTGATAGAAAATATACAAAAAATCAAATTTTGGAGCTTTATTTTAACGCCACTGCCTATGGAGGGACAACTGTTGGGGTTGAGGCGGCGGCAGAAAGATATTTCGGAAAAAAAGCGAAAGATTTAGACCTGACCGAATCGGTAATTTTGGCAGGTCTTCCTCAAAGACCATCCTATTTTTCCCCATACGGACAAAATCCAAAAGCATATATCGAACGAAGTAAAGAGGTTTTGCGAAGAATGCAGGAGGATGATTATATTACGAGAAGACAGGAAGAAGATGCTACAAAAAGATTGTCGGAGGTTGAATTTTTGAAAGAAACGCACGCCATAAAAGCTCCTCATTTCTCTTTTTACGTTAAAGATCTTCTTATAAAGCAATTTGGAGAAAACATTGTCGAGCAAGGGGGTTTACAGGTTGTTACGACTTTGGATTATAAGCTTCAGGTACAAGCAGAAAAAATTGTAAAAGAAGAGGTAAATAATGCAAAAAATCTTAAGGTTGGAAATGGGGCAAGCGTTGTTTTGAATCCAAAAAACGGAGAAATTCTGACAATGGTTGGCAGCCGCGATTTCTTTGAGAGTTCCAAAGACGGACAATTTAATGTGATAACTCAGGCGCTTCGTCAGCCCGGTTCTTCCATCAAGCCCATTGCTTATGCCACGGCTTTGGAAAAAGGCTATACGGCAGCAACAGTCATAATGGATACAAAGACGGTTTTTCCAAATCCGGGACCTGAAAAAGATTACGAACCGGTAAACTATGATGGAAAATTTCACGGCCCTTTGCAGCTGCGTTTTGCTCTGGGAAGTTCAATTAATATTCCTGCCGTAAAACTGCTTGCCTTAATCGGAGTTAAAAATATGCTTAATACTGCTTACGATATGGGAATCACTACGTTTGCTCCCACAGATCAAAATGTAAATCGTTTTGGACTTTCTCTTACTTTGGGAGGAGGAGACGTGAAGCCCTTGGAACTTGCCAGCGCATATGCGGCATTTGCAAATGAAGGATTTCATAGTGAGCCAATTGCTATTTTGAAAGTAACGGATTCTAAAGGAAAAGTTTTATTTCAGAAGAAGGATGCAAGAAAGAAACGCGTATTATCTAGCGAGACTGCTTTTATAATTTCACATATACTTTTGGACAACAACGCGAGGCTTCTTACTTTTGGCGTGAACAGCTATTTGAATGTTGGAGGCCGAACGATTGCGGTAAAAACAGGGACTACCGATGACAAGCGCGACAACTGGACAATCGGATGGACGCCAAGTGTTTTGGTTGCAACATGGGTTGGAAATAACGACAATAGTCCAATGGGAAATGTCGCATCCGGCGTAACAGGAGCGGCTCCCATCTGGAGAAGAATAATCTTGGAAGCTTTGAAGGGAAAACCTTCAGAAGATTTTGTAAAGCCGGAGAATGTTGTTGCAGTTACCATAGATTCTCTGGGAGGAGGGCTGCCGATTGACGGTCAGTCAACCCGCTCGGAATATTTTATTAAAGGCACAGAGCCTCAGGGACCAAGTCCGATTTATAAAACAATTAAAGTTTCAAAAGCCGACGGAAACAAGATTGCAAGCCAAAGCGAAATAGACAAAAATGAATTTGAGGTTAAGAAATTTATAGTACTTCATGAAGATGATATTACGTCAACCGACGGAAAGAATCGCTGGCAGGAGGGGATTGATCAATGGATTGCGGATAATCACAAGGACGATTCCTTGTATCATCCGCCAACCGAAACCTCAACAAGAATTGTTGTGGATACTCCAACCCCAACGCCAACAAGTACGCCAACGGCTACTTCAACATCAACACCAACCCCAGCGTCCACTATGTGAAATTGCACCCTTGGGGTGAGTTTGTAGCTACACCTGCGGAATTTCCAGGCTGCTACTTCACTATACCGGCAAATTTGTCTTTCAGGGATTTTAAGATTTTTGAGCGTATTTTGGAGACCTCGTCGTTGGTTAGGGTTTTGCGCGGATCCTGGTATTTAATCCTGAATGTTTTGGTATTTTGATATGTGTCAATAAGACTCACGTCATTGATTAAGTTACTTTGATTTTTTATAAATGCATAAATTTCAGCGTACGCTACGTCAGGATTGATATGAAGATTTATGTCTTCGATTATTGGCGGGTATTTGGGGATTTCCTTATAAGTTTTTATCAGATTTGCGTGTTTTATTATCTTTTCAAAATTAAGTTCGAAATCAGCAATTTCTTCATTTAAAATTTCAATATTACCTAACAGTTCCGATCCCAGTTTAATATTTACATCTAATCCTCCCTTGTCTCCTTTTTCAAATAAAATATTTTTTATGCCGGTATCGCTTAATAATTGCTCAACAATTCCTTTTACTTCAAGAAAGGAAACTTTTTGTTTTTTTATAATTCCTGCAAGCATTAATGTTTCTTCGGGTAAATCTTTTGATCTTGGAATATAAATATTTGCCAATTCAAAAATTTTGATTTCGTCTTTGTTCGGATTTTCTCTGACTGCTTGCAAAAGATTGGGAACTAAAGTTTTTCTTAAATAAACCATGTCCTCGGTTAACGGATTATTTATAGAAACTGCTTGCGTTGTCGGCCCTTCCAAAAGGTCTTCGGATACCATTGAATAGGTATAAACTTCCGTAAATCCCCAGTACTTTAAGGGCTTTTTTATTCTTTTTTCCCAGTAAAACGGATCTTTTGACAAATGATAATTTTCAGCGTCGGTTAAGGGGGGTAAAATACTCGGAAGCTTGTGATACCCATAAATTCTTGCTATTTCCTCAACAACATCCTCCTCAATTTCCATGTCATTATTTCTCCATGAGGGAACGTTAATCTCCAGCTTATTTGTTTTTGTCTCAACTTCAAATCCAAGTTTTTTTAGTATATTTTCAAATGTTTTTAAGGGTATTTTAATGCCGATAATGTTATTTATTTTTTCTTCCGAAACTTCAATTTTTTTTACAAGTGATTTTTTCGGATAGATATCTATAATATTGGACAGGAGTTTTCCGTTTGCAATTTCCTGGAAAAGTTCTATTCCCCTAAGCATTGTCGGCATTGCAATTTCCGGATCTACTCCCTTTTCATTTAGCATCGCTGCTTCAGACCTTATATTTAAACTCATTGAGGTTTTCCTTATTCTATTTTGATCGCAATTGTCAATAAAAAAAAGAATTCTTTTTGTTTGATCGGTTACTACGCTATTTTTTGTGCCCATCACACTTAAAAGATCTATAATTTTCCCAGTACCATCGTCTGCAACAATGTCTCCCCCCTGAAGAACATGTTCTTTGTCATCAAGAGTTACGATGCTTTCTCCTTTTTTACTTTCGCGAATTTCCAAAGTTTGAGTTGTTAATCTGTCGTAATCGAATACATGTGTCGGGTGGCCGATCTCCCGCATTACATAATTGGTAACATCAATTAAATTATTTATACTTCTTATGCCAGATGCTTCAAGTCGATCTTTGATTAATTGGGGTGATTGTTTTAAATCAACTTCCATAATAACAGCAGTAATTCTTCCGACTAATTTTGGATTATTTTTGATATTTATTGAAAGTTTCCCCTTTGTTTTTTGAAGTTTGGAAATTTGATGAGGTATAAATTTGGCTTGAATGTCAGATTGCTGCAGAACTGCCGACGCCTCGCGGGCAAGCCCTACAACGGACATTAAGTCCGGTCTATTTGTTGTAACTTCTATATCGTATATAAAATTATTTGGCCCATATCTCTCAAGCCGTTCTACGGAAACGCTTGTCAGGGAAAGTAAGTCAGCAATTGTTTTTGGGGTAGCTTTTGTTTTTAAGTATTCCCTTAACCAAGAGTCCAAAATTTTAATATTCATATGTTTAAAATTGCTCCAGGAAATTTAAGTTGCTTGAATACAATAGTCTTAGATCGTCAATTCTTATTCCTTCTTTCATCATCAAAACTCTTTCTACTCCCCATCCAAAAGCAAATCCTCTATATTCTTTCGGATCAATTCCTCCGGCCTTTAAAACATTTGGATGAACCATTCCCGATCCTCCCAGTTCAAGCCATCCTTCTTTGCAGAGTCTGCATCCGACTCCTTTACATACCCCGCAGCTTACATCTACCTCAAAAGATGGCTCTGTAAATTGAAAATGATACGGTCTGATTCTTGATTTTCTATCTTCTCCAAAATAAGATTTAACAAAGTAGTCTAAAGTTCCTTTTAGATGAGTGATGGAAATGTCTTTGTCTACAACCAAGCCCTCAAATTGATGAAACATCGGGCTATGCGAAACATCAGACTGTCTCCTGTAGCATTTTGCAATATTTAGCATTCTGATGGGAGGGTTTTTCTTCCGTTCCATTTCTCTTATTTGCCCTGATGAGGTGTGAGGGGTTAGAATGATCGGGCCTTTCTTTGGATCAGGTTCTTGTTTGATAAAAAAAGTTTCCCAATCATCTCTTGCGGGATGATTTTGTGGGAAATTTAATGCTTCAAAAGCATACCAATCCCATTCAACTTCAGGATATCTTACTCTGGTAAAACCAATGTGTTTGAAAATTTCCGAAATTTCTTCAACAGCTTGAGTTATCAAGTGTAAATGTCCGATTGGAGGTTTCTTGCCGGGAGCTGTAATGTCGATTTTTTCAGTCCTTGCTTGTGATTCTTGATTCATGATTCTTGATTCATGATTTCTGATTGTTTCTTCAATTGTATTCTTAATATCATTCGCAAGCATTCCAACCGCAGCCCTTTTTTCTCTGGGAACTTTGGTAATTTCCTTCAAAGCCAGCGTTAATTTGCCAGACCGCCCCAAAAATTGAAGTTTTATCTCCTCCAATTCCTTTTCATCCGCAGCATCAATTATCAAAGACAGCGCGGAATTTTTAATCTGCATCAACTCTTCTTCCATATGCTAAGAATACCACAACTAAGGTATATTTTACACTCTCTGGCTAAAGCACTTTACCGTTTTTTTTGTTTTATTTCCATCCCCCACTGTGTGCCGCCCAGATACCAGTTTCTAAAATTGGGTTGGATATTGTGCTATTGTTATCAGGATTAGCTCTTTCTGCTGGCCTGTCACTTATTGGCGCTTCAGGTTTTTCCGAAGTTGACTTGGCTATGTCAAGTATTCTTGGAATATACACTTCACGGGGTGTGCCCGTTGTGCCTCCCCAAGCTCCAATACTTGCTACCTTGTCACTTCTTCTTTTGCTGTGTCTGTCTCTTTCCATAGTTATTTTCACCTCCTTTTGTGTACTATTTATAAATTTATTTTTGAACACAAAAAAACCTCCGCTTGTGGATGCACCGGATGGTGCGTCCTCGGAGGTCTAGTTTTTACAAAAAACTCAACCTCCGCTATGCGAAGGTAAAGAAAAATCCAAAATTTGCCGAATTGATATAATGTTTCATTATTAAATTATTATATCAAGCTTTTTTGACGCTGTCAACTATAGATTTGAAAGTTGTAGGATCTTCAGCAGCAAGATTTGCCAAAATTTTCCGGTCAAGTTCGATCTGAGATTTTTTAAGTTTATTCATAAAAACACTGTAGGAAATGCCTTCCTGCTTAACAGCTTGCGAAATTCTCACGTTCCAAAGAGTTCTGAATGTCCTCTTCTTGGTCTTTCTTCCATGAAAAGCGTATGCTCCTGCGTGCAAAACAGCTTCTTTTGCCTGCTTTACATTCCTGCTTCTGTTTTGGAGATATCCTTTTGCAAGGCCTAATAATTTTCTGTGTTTTCTGCGGGATACCATCCCCCGTTTAACGTGTGCCATAATTTATTTGTAATGTCATCCTGAACGAAGTTCTGCAATGCAGAACGAAGTGAAGGATCTTATTAGATTCTTCGTTTCACTCAGAATGACATTCTGTTTTTAGGCTGCGCCCAGCATTTGCTTGATTTTGTGCGCGAACGCCCCTTTTAATTGACCCGGTTCTTTTTGTCTTCGAAGTCTTGAGCCTGATTTATTTATCTTCAAATGGGATTTATATTGGTGCGAAAACATCACCTTACCGTTTTTGGTAACTTTGAACCTTTTGCTGACTGAATTTTTAATCTTTTTTTTCATATTTCGATTTCACTCAATATTGTTCTGAGCGTTAGCCGAAGGATCATTTTTAATTTTTTTCTCGGGCGATAGAATCGCTATTAACTGTTTTCCCTCAAAATGAGGTTCCCTTTCAAGTTTGGAAAGATTTGATAATGCGCTAACTACTTTTTGCATTATTTTCTGTCCAAATTCCGGATGCGCAATTTGCCGCCCCATGAATTTTACGATCAGTCTTACCTTATCATTATTCTCCAAAAATCCGGTTGCGCGTCTTATCATCGTATTCAGGTCATGATCATTCATGAAAGGTCCAAGTCTTATTTCTTTAGTTTCCGAAATTTTGCTTCTTTTTTTCTCTTCGTTTTTCTTTTTTGACTCCTGATATAAAAATTTTTTAAAATCTATCAATTTTACAACAGGAGGATTTGCCATCGGGACAATTTCTACCAGGTCAACTCCCATCTCTCTTGCTTTTTGCAGTGCTTCGTAGCGGGCGAGAACTCCGACTTGTTTTCCTTCTGGATCTAAAACCCTAAGCGTCGTTGCAAAAATACGATCGTTGATCCGATAAAATTTTCTATTGTCCTGTCTTTTTTTACTAAATCTTCTTATCAATTTCTTCTTTTAACCTTTGTAAAAAATCAGATATTTTGAGAGATCCTAAGTCTTTTCCGTCTCTTAAGCGAACAGAAACACTTGAGTTCTCAATTTCCCTTTCTCCTATTATACCTAAATATGGTATTTTTTGCAAAGAGGCGTCTCGAATTTTCGCCTGCAGTCTTTCAGGACGATTATCCAGTTCCGCACGGACTCCTTCTTCTTTCAAATCCTCTACAATTTTTTTTGCAAAAGCTTCTTGTTTGTCCGTAATCGGCATGATCACAACTTGAACCGGCGCCAGCCACAACGGAAACATTCCCTGATAATGTTCTGTTAGAATTCCAATGAATCTCTCAAGAGAGCCTAAGATACCTCGGTGAATAATTGCCGGCCGTTTTGGCTTACCGTCTTTATCTATATATTCAAGTTTTAGACGTTCCGGAATTTGGAAGTCTAATTGAATTGTTGCCAATTGCCAATCTCTATTTTGCGAATCTTTAATGTGAATATCAATTTTTGGGCCGTAAAAAGCTCCATCTTTTTCTTTGATTCCATATTTAACCTTTGTTTCTTTTAAGGCATTCTCAAGATCTTTTTCGGCTTTCTTCCAAAGTTCCGGGTCTCCCATGGCTTTGTCAGGTTTTGTGGCAAAATAAAATTCAGGCTTGAAATTTAATGATCCGTAAAAATCAACAATAAGAAGAATAAGCTTGTGAATTTCTTCCTGGATTTGATCCGGACGGACAAAATGATGAGCATCGTCAATCGTAAATTGGCGGACCCTGAAAAGCCCGCCCAGAACGCCTGACAATTCATTGCGGTGCAAAATTCCAAATTCGGAAAATCTTAATGGTAAGTCCTGATAGCTTCTTGTTCTGGTTGCGTAAACTAAAGATGCTTCGGGACAGTTCATTGGCTTTAGGGAATACGATTCCTTTTCGTGCGCAAGATTGAACATGTTTTCATTGTAGAATTCCCAGTGTCCTGATTTTTTGAAAAGATCGGATTTGACTATAGCTGGAGTAAAAATTTCCCGATAACCCTCTCTGGACAATTTTTTTCTGATAAATTCCTGAAGGGTTCTATAAATAATCCAGCCTTTTGGATGCCAAAAAACAGCCCCCGGGGCAACATCATGAAAAGAAAATAAATCCAGTTCCTGACCAATTTGTCTATGATCTTTTAAATTTGCTTTATCCACCTAGATTATTTTAGCAGTTGGGGGTTGTTTTGTAAAATACTAAGCGGTTTGCTGAATATTCTCCATCTTTTTGATTCTCTTTTCATGGTTTTGTAATTTTCCGCCAAGCTCAACTGTTATTAGGTCTGCGACATGCTCTATTCTTTTATTTAATCTGGTCTCAAGTCCAGTTAATTTATCCTCAAGTCCTTCCTTAACGTCTGCGATATCAAACTTCAACTTTTCAATATCCACTTTCATTATTTCCGTATTATGTTCAACGTTGGAAAGTCTTAGTTTTGTAAATTTTACGTCGGTCTTTATAGATGCAAGATCAACTGTTGCTTCTTCGACTCTTTTGGCAACTCGCTTGAGGATGTCTATGGACTGTTCTTCTTGTGGTTTGTGTTTGAGAATCTTTTTCATGAATTTAAAGTATAGCAAGAGGATTACTATATTTGTCAACTATATCTTTTTATGTCTTTTCAGTATCCACGGGTTTTGTCAACGAGATTTGGCAACTTTTTTCCTTTGAGATATGCTTTTAAATTAAGGCAGAATAAATCTATGGCGCGGTCCATGTATTTTTCCGACCAGCCGGAATGGTGAGGGGTAATAATCACATTTTCCATTTCCCAGAGCTTGCTTTCTTTTGACAGCGGTTCTTCTTCGGTCACATCCAGTCCTGCACCTCCAATAATTTTTTGCTCAAGCGCAGTGATTAAGTCTTTTTCATTGATTATTGGTCCTCTGCCAATATTTATTATAACTGCGGTTTTCTTCATCTTTTTAAATTTAGAAAGATTGAATAAATGTCTGGTTTGCTGAGTTAACGGAAGTGATATGACCACAAAATCTCCCTTTGCCAAAATTTCATCTTGATTTTTTGCGTCTCTTTTGATTGCGATAACATTTGCGTCCAAACAATAGGATAGTCTGGCGATTTCTTTTCCAATATTTCCAAGCCCAACCACCACTACTGTTTTTTCCTTGAATTCGGTTACAGTCGGATCTTTTTTCCAGATTTTTTGCTGCTGCATTTTGAATGATTCATAAAATCTTCTTGTGAAAATCAGCATCATTCCCAAAACGTGTTCCGCAATTGGGATTGCATGAATGCCTGAGGAATTACCGACAATTATTTTGGACTTTTTAATTTCCGGAGTTAAAACTTTTTCAACACCTGCAGAAAATAAATGTATCCATTTGAGATTTTCAATATTTTTTCCGTTTAAAACAGAGGCGACAATGGGAGAAATGCCTGCGACAATATCTGAATTTTTAAGTTCTTTTTCAAGTTTTACTTTTTCTCGAGAAGATACTAACGTAACTTTAATATCGCTTCTTACGGCTTGTATTTGTTTTAAATGTTTGTCGGTAATGTCCAAAGGAGTTCCCCCTTCAGTTTTAATTAAAAGTATTTTCATATTCGTTCTTTTATACTATCAGTTTTTCTGGTAAAATTACAGCGGTTGGGCTCTTAGCTCAGTTGGTTAGAGCGTTACATTGACATTGTAAAGGTCAGAGGTTCGACTCCTCTAGGGCCCACCACAACATCTTATTTTGTTTTTACCTGAAATTTTTTGAAGGGTAGATCTTCGACTCTGTTGGCACCTTTGAATAGAACAGGGCGTTTTCCTTCGGGAAGAGTTCTAAACGATGCTTGAGCTATGTCTACTTCAACCTGTAATCTTATTATGAGTTCTTGGGGTGTTAAATTTGAAGCTGGATTTGGAGAGAAGCGAGCGTTAAAGGCATCTGTTAATTGATCTGGGGTGAAAATTAAGGATGGGATTTGCCGTATGCCAAATTCAGGTGCATATCTTGTCCTATGATGACCATCGATTATGATTATTTGCATATCTCCATTGTTAGGGATAGCGCAAGTGACTATAGGGTCTTCCAATAGGAATCTTATGCCTTTAGTAGCCAATTCTCTTTCAGCTAGAAGTCTCTTTCGGTGAGAAAATTCCTCTTTCTCTTGTCGTCCATGAAGAAATTGGATTGGTACAATATAAGGTTCTCCTTGGGAAAGGAGTTCTTTTAATTTAACTTCGTCAGGATACTGCCCTTCGGACAATTCTTTTCGTCCCATAATGTTAGGAGCAGTATACAATACTACAGGTTTTTTTTCAACCTTTCTTTCGGGTTTTAATACTAGTGCTAGCCGATCTAGTTTGGCTAAAGTTTCTACGCTTCCCATAGAGTTTTCCTTGTTGGGAGGTTTTGCGATTTGCCTGGTCGTTCTTTTTTTCGAGCCCTGAGGATTAAGTTGTACTTATCGAAATTTGTTTCTGGGATTACAGAAAACCATATTTTCTCCATGGTTCTATACCGAGACCTAAATTCTCTATCCCCCATTTCTCCCCTTTGGTAACTCATCTTAACTCTGGCTTTTTCATGTTCGCAAAGACTCTGCGCTGTTTGAAGAGCAAAGAGTCTTGATTTTCCTGCTATTCCCCCATTTGAATAAAAGGGTCCAGGTCCTTTTGCAATAATTTTATCTGTATTGTTGATTATCTTGCGAGGAGCTGATGAATTTCTTCTTAAAGATCTTAATAATCTTATTACATCTTCAGGCTGTCGATAGGGAATATCAGCTGGTCTTTGCCAAACTTCTCCTCGAACTGCATCGATAATATACCGAGGGTTTTGAAACACTATTATTGTGCCCACATATTTTCCTTGCTCTGTGGGTTGATAAGTTCGCTCTGCTATTTCAACCATAAAAAAACCCGCCTACTTGGCGGGCATATTTCTATTTTTAGTAAACAGAAATTCTCCGCCCAATTACGGGTTAATAAGGAGAACTTTGTTAACTAAAAATCTTGATAAATTCATTTAACAATAATTATTTTACAATTATCTTTGACCATTGTCAAGCAACATTATCCAACCTGGGTTGCGACATTGCGCTCATTGTTTAGCGTAAACGTGGTTCCGTGTTTTTTGGCCATTGCGCCATATTCTCTTGATTTCTTCTTGCTATGCATTACGGCAAGCCATGCATTGGAATCTTCAACTTTCATTCTGGCAGCCCTGATTACGGAGAAAAGCCACGAGAAAAAAGATTTGTGATATTTGCCCGGAGTTGCCGCGTGCTGTTCAACTGCAATTTCCTTAAACTGAAACTGCAATTCTTTCGAGCTGTCTACCAGCTTTTTTATTTCTGTCATTAATTCTTTTAGTTGAGCTTCAATTTCTTGGCTTTCCCGATTAACAGCCTGTTCCGCAACATGAACGACTTCTCTTGAATAGTTAATGGCCGGTTCGATACGTGCAATTTCTTCTTTTTGTTTCGCAAGTTCTTTGAGGTCTAATTCCTCTCCTTCGGCAAGTTCTCCGCTTGACTGATTTTCTCCCTGTTTTCCCGATGACTTAGAGAATCCTAAAATTTCATCAACTACTCCCGTTCCAATGCCAAGAAGCTTTTCAATGGGGTTGTCATCTACAGGCTGTTTTATTTTTCCCTTTACCTTCTTCATAGTGCCCTCACCTTATCACAAATTTTTGAGAAAATCAAGGGTTTTTTGCTGTCTTAGGATACTTGCCAGAAGATATCGGTTAGATTCTAAATTTTTTCTTTCTTCATCTCCCTTGCTTGCGTTTATCGCCTCTTCGATTTCCTTCTCTTCAACTGTAATTTTTTCTTCTTCCGCGATCTTTGCGAGCGCAAATTCCAGCTTAATATCGTTCTTTGCCTTTCCTCGATACTCTTCCCTAAGAATTTGCGGATTCTTACCGGTTGAAGACAAATATTGATCTAGTGTTAATCCTAATTTTTTAACATCTTCAAGTGTTTGGGAAAGTAACCTGTTTGTTTCATTGTCAACAAGAATTTCAGGAATTTTGGCATTTACGCTCTCCAAAAGGGCTTTAACGATTTCTTCGAACTTAATTTCTGATTTTTCTTTGCCCGGAATAATTATTTTCGATTTTGCGGTTATATTTTTGACACTATTTTTATAATTATTTAGATTAACAACTGGAGCTTCACAAGTAAGGGCTGTAAATTGCCAGTCTTTTTCCTCTTCTAATTTCTCAACCCCGACTTGATCGGGGTCAATATGAATTTTGGGGTTTATAATTGGCCTTATGTTTTGTGTTTTTACAGCCTCTGTATAGACAATTGGTAAGAGTTTTTTCAAGACTTCTTCTTTGATCTTCTCCTTATCGGTTTTTTCTTCAACTAATTTTCTTGGAGCTTTTCCCTTTCTGAATCCCTGGATTTGCGCATTTTTTACAACATCCGCCATTACCTCTTCCCATGTTTTTTTAATATCCGCTGATGGAATTGTAATAGTTAGTCTGATAGTTCCGTCTGGCTCTTTTTGCATTGCTGAAATGTTTTTGTTCATATTTTTATGTTTGGTGGGTCGGAGAGGAGTTGAACCTCCATCCTTTTCAGGACATGGTCCTAAACCATGCGCGTATGCCAATTCCGCCACCGACCCAAGTGCCTGGATTGAAAATCATTATACACAATCTATAACGAAATGGGAAGGTTTTTGGCTAATTTTTTTTCTTTAAATCCTTCAATAGAATTCATAAGATAAGTTACTCTTTGCGCCCAAGTTGGGGAAGAAGCATACAGTCTTCCAATTTGATAGATATCTTTTGCCCCCCATTTATTTAAGTAATTTGTTCTTAATCCTTCGGAAACAGTTTCAATACCCTCTTTCCATGAGGAAAATCTGATTACATTATCGCCAAATACTCCCCAGCCCCACCCATTGTAGGAATTATAGGGTATTTGATGGCCAAAAGTTGATTCAAGGCCGGAAATTGCCGCAACAAGTTTCCAATCCAATTCGTATTTGTCTGCGTAACCTACAAAGTCCTCGGCAAAAGGCACCAGGGGGGAATTATATTGTTCCAAAAATTCTTTCAGGATTTTTACTCGGCTATCGGGTGCTTTTTCCTTAACCGGTTTTAAGAGCGCGGCAGAAGAACCCGCTAAAAATTCTTGAGCAAAAACAGCAGGGCTATTGAACAAAGCAATAATAATGAATAAAAATATGTAAACAAATAATTTGTTCATAATGATACCCGCCTAAGCTTACTTTGCAGCTTTTCAGTATTATTCATACACGCTGCAAAGAGCGCTTGGTCGGCGGGTTATTGGGCTTTGCCCAATAAAAAAATCCTAACGTATGCATTTGGAAAGGCATACCTTAGGATCTATAGGATATTATATCAAATGACTATAGGTTTGTCAAGTCTGTCCGGTTATTGAAGAAGATTCATGAAGTAGCTTACGCTATCTGCCCAGTCTCCGTTGTTGGAAGGGGTATATTTAGTCATAATTTCCTTCGGAGTATTAAGACCTCCGGCAATGTAATTTTTGGCCAGCGTTTTGGTCACAGTCTCAATTGCTTCAGGATAGTTTTCAAATCTTGTAACTTTTTTTCCATAGATCCCAAACCCCCAACAGTTGTGGGAATCTATTATAATTTTATGGCAAAGATTAGATTCCTGCATTGCAATAGCCGGAATTAATCTGAAATCCAGTCCGTATTTGTCTGCGGACTCAACTACATTTTGAGCAAAAGGAGTAAGCGGAGATTTATATTTTTGGAAAAACTGTTTTAGCATTTCTATTCTCGCGTCTTTAGATATAATACTATCACCCAACACGTTCTCAAAAGACGGAAGCGCGGCAAAGGCAACCCTCTGATTATATCGTGAAATCAAACCGTTATGAGACCTGTGATCATAAGATAATAGCAGAAAAAAAAGAATACTGACGAAAATAAGAACAGGCGTAAAAGTGAAAAAAGAAGCGAGCAGAAAAAACCTTCTCATTAGTAATTTATCGTGGCATATTCTATCCCAGTTGTCAAGCTTTTTAGCTTCTGCTAGAATCAGATATGCGCCCGGGTGGCGAAATGGTAGACGCGCAGTGTTCAGAACGCTGTGTTCGCAAGGACTTGGGAGTTCGAGTCTCCCCCCGGGCACCACGCAAGACATGGTGAACATTTATGGTAGAATAGGTAGGTTCGCGGGCTCGTGGCGGAATTGGTATACGCGTACGCTTGAGGTGCGTATTCTGCAAAGAGTGGAGGTTCAAGTCCTCTCGAGCCCACCCATTGATATTTGAACTTTGGTCCCTTGGCCGTTAGCTAAGGGCTGAAGACAAGAGACGAAAGATAATTGCGTAAGGACCCGTGGCTCAGTTGGTAGAGCGTCTCATTTACACTGAGAAGGTCAGAGGTTCGACTCCTCTCGGGTCCACCAAGTCAGACTTTGTCCACAAAAGTCCAGTCAGGCGGGGCGCTTCGTTTACATCGAAGAGATGTCAGGGGTTCAAATCCCTTAGTGTCCACTACTGTTTGAAGAAGTTTTTACCCCATGCTATTATTGTTTTGCCTATAAAAAAATATATAAGGCTTGCCAGGATGCCGAATCCTGCGGAAAGCATTAGTAACTCTTGAGAATTCATTAATGCAATAACGTCTCTTGTAACTCTCGCGGGATCGGTAAATACATGCCACGAATTGGTTCTTCTGATCGCTCCCATAACAACAGCAAATCCCACCAGGAAATTCAAAAGACATATTAAGATTAAGGTTGAAAGCTTTATTTTTTTCCTTTTTCCGTCTAAAAGTTTTTGAAAAAAGTAAATGGATACCGTAAAGGAAATAACTCCGAATATTGAAAAAATAGAGTATTGAATTGTTAGGATAAACTTAAATAAATTGTTAACTTTAGGCCATTGTTCGAGGAGATGAGATATATCAGTTAATATATAGAAAGTATTTGGAAGAAACAGAAGCCATACGAAACCAGTCCATGCTTTGGCAAAAATGGAATTGGCTTTGTTCATCAGCCAGCCAAAAAGAACAGCTACCAAAGCCAAAGACGAATTAGTCCATATATAATTAAAATTATCTAAAAAAATATCCACATTTCTTATTGTATAATATGCGGGTGAAATGTCAAAACCGAGTCTGACTGGGTAAAACAAAATATCATACCTGAAGCGTCAATAGAATTCTAGAATTCCGATACGGGATCGGAATAGCTTGGCGATATGGTATGGGGAGAATTACTTAGACTTATGGTTTCCTTGCTTTTAACTTAAAAATAATAGTGGTATAATTCATATTGTTTGCCGAGGTAGCCAAGTCGGTCAAGGCACCTGTCTGAAGAACAGGCTATTTCAGTTCGATTCTGAACCTCGGCACACATATGGGACAAGCCTCACGGTTTTTCCCAACGATTTCCCTTTAGAGATACGGCAAGCGGCACTCAAGAGCCAACGCTTGCCGCATTATTTTATAGAGATGTTAATTATTACAGGAACTATTGCTTACGATTACATAATGAATTTCCCCGGTCGCTTCGGCGACCACATACTCCCGGATAAAGTTCATCAAATCAACTTATCTTTTATTGTGAACAAATTTGAAAGACGAAGAGGCGGAACTGCAGGAAATGTTTCTTACTCATTGGCTCTTTTGAATACTCCTCATACGCTCTTTTCAATTGCAGGAAAAGATTTCGGTGAATATAAAAAAGAATTTAAAAAACTAAAAATAAATTTGGAAAATGTTTTGATTGACAAAAATAATTACACCTCCACAGGTTTTGCTATGACAGATCAAAAAGATAATCAAGTCTGGGGATATTTTTATGGCGCATCCGAAAAAATCAAAACATTAAATCTTAAAAGTTTGTATTTACACCCCAAGGGTGTAGTCTCGAACAATGACTTGTTGTTGATTGGCCCGTCAGGGGTTGATGGTTCTATGTCTTTTGTTAAGCAAGCAGTAAAGCTAAGTATTCCCTATATGCTTGATCCGGGATTTATTCTAACGCAAGTTTCTGATTCAGATTTAAAATTAGGAGTTAAAAACTGCAGCTATTTAATTGGAAATGATTATGAAATAAATATTATCAAAAATAGAGTTAAAAATTGGAAAAAATTATTTTCTGAAAAAATTATTATTACAACGCTTGGCGAAAAAGGAGCGGTTATTGAAGATAAAAATAAAATATACAAAATAATACCGGCAAAACCAAAAAAAGTTTTAGATCCAACAGGTGCAGGAGATGCATGGAGGGGTGGATTTCTGTCTGGACTTCAAAGAGGTTTTGATTTACAAATATGCGGACAAATGGGATCAGTTGCAGCAGTGTACGCAGTTGAAAATTACGGATCTCAAGAGCATAAATATACAAAAAAAGAATTTCAAAATAGATATAGACAAAACTTCGGGAGTTTGATAAAGTTGTAGTTTGTACGTGGGGACTGTCAAAAGTAATCCCTCCCGCCAGTGCTCGGTTAGATTTTCTCAGCTGATGCTTCGGCTGACTAACCTGCGCGCTGTCAGGAGCCCTTCTTCTTTTGCCACCCACTTTAAATATGAAACAGAATAATTTTGATGTTAAGGATTTATCGCTGGCTCCAATCGGAAAATTAAAGATAGAATGGGCAGGACAGCAAATGCCGGTTCTTAAAACTCTTGAAAAAAGATTTGAAAAAAATAAAACCTTTAAGGGGTTGATAATTGCCGCTTGCTTGCATGTTACATCCGAAACCGCAAATCTTATGATTTGTCTTAAAAAAGGCGGAGCAAATGTTGTTATTTGTGCATCCAATCCCCTATCAACTCAGGATATTGTCGCGGCATCTTTAGTTAAGGACTACGGTATTCCGACTTTTGCAATTCATGGAGAGGATAATAAAATGTACAACAAGCATTTGGAGCAAGCTTTGGATTTTGATCCTCAAATAACTCTTGATGATGGTGGAGACTTGATTCATCTATTGCATACAAAAAGAAAAGATTTGATGAAAAATATTATTGGCTCGGCTGAGGAAACAACAACAGGGGTTATAAGACTTAAAGCAATGGAAAGAGACGGAGCACTAAAGCTTCCCGTTATTGCAGTTAATGATTCGGATACAAAACACATGTTTGATAATCGCTATGGAACAGGTCAATCAACGATCGACGGAGTTATTCGCGCAACAAATATTTTGTTAGCCGGAAAAAATTTTGTTGTTGCGGGTTATGGTTGGTGTTCAAGGGGAATTGCTTCAAGAGCTGCCGGATTGGGAGCAAATGTCATAGTTACGGAGGTTGATTCGGTTCGCGCATTGGAAGCAGCAATGGATGGATTTAGAGTTATGAAAATGAAAAATGCTGCAAGAATCGGAGACATTTTTGTATCGGCAACCGGAGACAAAGGAGTAATTGGTATGGATATTATAAAAATCTTAAGGGATGGAGCAATACTTGCTAACTCAGGACATTTTGATGTTGAAATAGATATGGCAGGACTTAAAAAAGCTGCTAAAAAAATCCGGACTCTTCGAAACTCCCTTGAGGAATATGTTTTGAAAAATGGAAAAAAAGTTTATATTTTGGGGGAGGGACGATTAGTTAATTTGGCTGCGGCAGATGGACATCCTGCGGAAGTTATGGATATGTCTTTTGCAAATCAGGCTTTGGCTGTTGAATATTTTTTGAAAAACAGAGGAAAACTGGAAAATAAAGTTCATGTTTTGCCAAAAAAGTTGGATCAAGAAGTAGCGGGTTTGAAATTACAAGCAATGGGAATCTCAATTGACAAGCTAACCAAAGAACAAGAAATTTATCTCTCCTCCTGGACCGAAGGAACTAAATAAAAGGCAAAAGGTTATTATGCTATAATTAGCTTATATGGATAATAACGCTGAAGTAGGAAAACCTCTTCCTTCATCTGAGTCATCTGCCTCACCCACTCTCGAACTTCAATACGCCAACTTAAAAAGAACTTTTTTGACATGCGATAAATTAATTCCCCAAAAAGGACTTCAAATTTATTCAGATGGTGACGGAAAAAGAGTCGATAGGAAAAAAGAATTTAAGCCAAGAGAAGCATTAAGCAACACGCAAGAAGCTCTTCGGAAATATTTTCCCGAACACAGCCAACAAAGTCAAATTATTGAATCTGCAAATATTTTTCTTCGGGATATTGTTTCTAATATGGATCCAGAAGCCTATGATACTCAGTCTCGTGGCCAGTTAGACATCTTTTTAACAGAATTTCCAGAAAATATTATTAATAAACTGGGTAATCAAGCATCCGCCGAAACGATAGTGCGGATAATTAAAATTGGCTCAGATATAGTCAGAAATTGTATAAAGCCTCAGTATTATACAGATTATGTAGCTTGTAGCGCTCTACGACTGGTGCGTAAAGATATTCCGCAAGCTGTCGTACGACAAGGATTAAGTGGTCAAGTAGTTCTTGATAAGCTTGAAAGTGCTACTGATAAAATCAATATTTTTGATTTTAGCTCCTTGGTTGAGTATTTAAAAGAGTCTAGGGGGGATGCTGAAAATCAAAATAGAGTCGCGCATTTAGAAGGAGTAATTAAACAAATCGGTTCTAAAAAAAATACGGATAACAACCCCTTTGCTCAGCTTAATCGAGAACCCTGGAAAACGGCACTATTTATAGGAAAAGAAAAACGTATGCCAGAATGGATGGATTTAGCTATGATGGCAAGAGCCACAGAGCAAGATGGCATAGAGTATGGAATTTCTATAGGCAGTAATGACCCTAATCATAGTGATTCTCCTAATATTACATATTTGAGGGGTGTGAAAGGTAGCGTCTACAATGGTGGTAGCGGCATAGAGTCTTTTAGGGAAAATGTTTTTTTTCATACCCATCCTGGTCACAACAGTCCTGAAACTTCTCCGCTCGTATCTCTTGGGGATGTAGAATCAACTCTTTTTAACGATAAGGGAGGCGGTGGATATCTAAATAACGTTAGCGCAAAAGGAATAACTTTTCATATTGGTAGCGCATCGAAAGATGTTGGAGAAAATAATAGCTATTCAATAGAAAGTGGTAAAATGAAAGGAGAAAAAATTCCTAGAGGGTTTCCTGTGGAAGTTTCCAATATGATGAGACAGTTAAATGAAACAGGTCCTTATATCTATAGTGTTTGCCAAGGGGGAATAAAGTATTATTTTGTTCAGATTCCTTGGGAGCAAATTGATATGTCTATTAGTTTTTATAGTCTTTGTTTTGAAAATGGTTTGGAACAACTACTAGCCGGAATAAAAGATCTTCCAGAAATTCCTAAGGCTCTCAATCTTTACCAAGCAATGAAAGATTCTAGCAGTTTACGAGATAGGTTAGACGCTGAAGCTATAAAATAATTATTTTTTCTTCTCATCCCTGTCGAACCTTTCCACCTTAAACCTTTCCACCTTAGAGGTGGAACAGATAGGCCACCTTTGGTAAGTCCTTTAATTTTTCTAGTTTTAGTCTAGAAGTTGGTGTTTTATTTGACCCAGAGTTCGTTGATAGTCAGCTTGATCAAGAACAAATTGTTCGTATTGTTTTGGGTTCTTAAACCCTGCAAGAATATCTTCCTTCATGCATAGTTGTGAATCCGTTTTTCCTATGAATTCCGGAAAGGAAGAGTAGGGATATTGCCGAAGACCTTCCGTATCCTTAACTACAAAAGAAGTGTAAGGATTTAAATGTATATATCTGGATACGTGAAGAAGCTGCTGTTGAGTTTCGATTCTTACAGATTTAAATTTTCCGGTAAAAAGCGGGCCTGCTCTTTCTTGCTTTGTGTTTATGTAGCGTGTATAGCTATTGGTAAAATTGCCTATAAGTTTGGAAATACCTCCATCTTTAATTTGTCTTAATAAGAAATGGAAGTGGTTGGGCATCAAACAGTATGAGATAATTTCTGCCAAATAATTTTTATCTTTAGATAAATTCTGCAATATTTCAGCTCTTTCTTTAACGGGTAAAGTTAAGAAGCGAGAATATTTTATTGGCGGATTAGTATTTTGATAATAAAAGAAGCTTTCTAAAGCACGGTCATAATCTCTTTTATTAAAGAAAGTCGGTTGTGAAGCAATGCCACGATTAAAGACGTGATAGACTTCGTTATTAACAATTGGCATTAATCTTCCGGGCATATTTATATTTAATATATAAATACTAAAGGTGTCAATATATTTCCACCTTAGAGGTGGAAAGTGGAGGAAGGTGGAAAGATTTACTAATTTAGCTTTTGCCTTGGGCTAGCTTGGAGGATAACTTTTAAAGATCAACCTTGACACAAGGTTGATCTTTTGGTAGACACTTGGCAAGCTTTAGGTTCTACTTCAGAACCGAAGGGCTCTATGTTTCTGCTTAATTTACCAAGGTTTTTTTTATTTCTCCTTCATTTTGATAGGTTTTGTTTGGCATGTTTTTGAGTTCTGTCATTACACTTGCTTCGACATCTTCTCCATTGCATGCTGCTACAATTTCCTCTTTATTTGCGGGCCAATCAACGTGACCTCTTAGATGGTCAATGTGCTTGTCCCATTGTTGCTGTGTCATATTCTCACCTCCCCCTCTTTTTTACAAAATCAATATATACGCTGTTTATAATTTTCTCAGTAAGTTAGAATACAAAATACGTTAATTGTATTTTTTGTGTTGCTAGAGATTGATAAATGTCAACAATAGATTCCTATTGGATTTTTTGATAGAATTAGAGAGTCATGCGGATGTAATTCAGTGGTAGAATGCTTCCTTGCCAAGGAAGATGTCACCGGTTCGAATCCGGCCATCCGCTCAAATGAAAATTACGAGCCCTGCTTTTGAAAATAGTACAAAAATTCCCGCAAAATATACTTGCGATGGAGGCAATGTTAATCCCCCGCTTTCCTTTTCTGATATTCCGCAAAATGCGAAAAGTTTAGTTTTGATTGTTGATGATCCGGATGCGCCGAGTGGTACTTGGGTTCATTGGGTGGTTTTTAATATTGATCCTAAAGCAGGCGAAGTTTTGGAAAACAGCATTCCCAAAAATGGAATTGAAGGACCGACGAGTTTTGGTAAAAAAGGCTTCGGCGGTCCCTGTCCTCCTTCAGGGGTCCATCGTTATTTTTTCAAACTCTATGCTTTAGATATTGTTTTAAATTTAGCAAATCCTGACAAAAAAACTTTAGAAAAATTCATGCAGGTCCATGTTCTTGCAGCAGCAGAACTAACCGGCCTCTACAGTAGAATAGGTCATTGACTTTTCTGTTTTGAAAACAGTATTATTAAACTTATGTCAACATGTCCGAAATGCGGAAGTCCGCTTGGTCCGGAAACAACAACAAAAACGGGAAAGAAACTGCAGAGATGCTCAACCGGCTCCTGGGATTCGGAAACAAGGTCAAGTGTCGGATGCGACTATGTAAAATGGCTTGAGGTTGAACCTCAAACTCTGGATGAAAAATGCCCGAAATGCGGGGCTAATCTCATTCTTGCAACAACCCGCTTTGGCAAGAAAATGAAAAAATGCTCTAAGGGTGGTTGGGATAAAGAAGCAAAAAAGGCAACCGGATGCGACTACGTAGAGTGGATTAATGGCACCAAAGAGCCGCTTGATGAAGATTGTCCTCAATGCGGAAGCAAGTTGGTTTTATTTACAACCAATGCGGGAAAGAAAATGAAAAAATGCTCAACCTCCGGATGGGATAGCAAGGCAAGAGAGGCAACCGGATGCACATATATTCAATGGCTTAAGTCAAGTGATTACCCGGCCAATGCGGAAAATAATGGAGAGGAATTTCTCCCTCCTGAACCTCAAGCTCAATAATTGGAATTAATTGCTAATCAAAGCCTCTATAGCGTTCCTATGTTTTGAAAAGAAAAAATTTGTGGACGTTGCCAATTGAAGTTTGCCTAATTCCTTTAAGTCAAAAAATTGCAATTCTTGCCCTTCTGCCCGCTCAATTAGATTGACATTGTTGTCTGTTAATCTTCCATGATAGAAGTATATATTCTTATCGCTGGAAGGCGCTATTAATAGGAGTTTTACACCGCTGATTTCTATATTCATTTCTTCTTTTATGCATCTTGCCATTGTCTTTTCAAATGATTCGCCGATTCCTTTTTTTCCCCCAATCATAGACCATATTTTTTTCGCTCCCGAATTAAAAACATAATTCCTTATCATTAACAATATTTTTTCTTTGTAGGTTAAAAGGATTAAGCTTTCGTTTAGTTTGCGGATCATTCTTTTATTATACCACGGAAAGAATTTGTATATATGGGATTAATCCTGCAGGCATTGGGCTTCATTGAAACTTGATTATTTTGTTGCTTTTAAAGAAAACAGGAGGGGGATTTGAATTTGTTTGTTTTTCAAAACATACTGCCCTTTTTTGTTTTGTTCCATAAATCCCGGAAACTGATCATACATCGTAAAAGGAAATTCATGCAGATATTCTATTGTTAGCCCTTCTTTAATAAGAGAATTTATAATATCGCTAATCGTATAGCTCCATAAATATGTCGGACTTTCTATTTTTGCGCTCCAATCGGTATAAGTTCCGGAAGAATCATCTATATCCGGTCCTTTGTCAAAATATTTGAAATCCAACTTAAAGTCGCAACTTAAAATATTGGTAAAGGGATGAAGCTCGGCAATATAAAAAGTTGCTCCTGATTTGAGAAAATGATTAATTATTTTTGCCCATTTTTTTAGATTTGATATCCAGCACAACACTCCGTATGACATAAAAATAATATCAAATTTTTTATCAATAACTTTTGGTAAATCATAAATATCAGAACAAATAAATTCTGCCGGAACTTTTATTTCTTTACTTAATTTTCTAGCCAGTCTAATTGATCTGTCTGCGATATCAACTCCTGTAACTTCTGCGCCAACCCTCGCCCAGGAAAGCGTATCCATTCCGAAATGGCACATAAGATGCAAAAGACTCTTGCCTTCAACATTCCCTATTTCTTCTCTTTCTATGGAAACCAGGCTGTTTTTTCCTTTTTTAAATCCCGGTAGATCATAAAGCTTGGATCGGGCGTGGATAGGGGTGACATCGTTCCACCATTTTTTGTTTGCCGCAATATAATTTCGCATCAATACCAGTATCGGAAAAAAATATTGCGATTGTCAAGCGATAGCTTCACCAATAGCATGAATATATTTTTTATCTGAGATATCGTGGTCTGCTTTTATAATCATAGTCAGATACTTATTTGACGATGGAATTTTGCGATATGTTTTCGTTACTCTTTTGATTAAGGATTTTTCTTCTTTTTCTCCATACATCATGACTACTCGCTTTGTTCTTATTTGTTTTGCCAAAGCAGAACAGCGTAGTGTTGAAAAATCGTAATATCTTTTTATCATTAATGAAGATTGGAATTTATTTTTTTTCGACAAATCTTCTTTAAAATATGGAGAAAGAGAACAAAGAAAAAGTCCTTCTACTTTTACTTTTGTTGATGCAATAAAAGCAATCATTGCGCCAAATGAAAATCCAATTATGTATTTTTTCTTTGACTTTATTTTCTTAAATTCTTTCAGAAAATAGTCTGTATTTTCAGAAATAGTTGACTTTCTCCATGGAATTTTGACAGGAATAGGAAGGTATCCTTCGTTTTTGAGTATTTTGGCTATTTGTTTGTATGCTTTATTTTGAGGTTTGTGTTTGTAGCCCGGAATTATAAAAACAGTCTTTTTATTCATAAGGCTGAGATTATAACAAACCCGAGGTTAAAAATTCAATAAGGGTGTACAAACCCGGTGTGGGACAGCTAGATATTACTTTGCCAAAGCAAAATACTCTTTAAGCATAGTTCTTAAAGTAGTTTTTCCTTTTGTTGTTTTAAAATATTCTTCACGACGCTTTGCGTCTTTTTCATTTCGATAGGCTTCATAATGAATTAAATCGAAAGGAGCATAGTGTTTTGGGGATAATTCTTCCTTCTGATTATGTTTTTGAAATCGTTTTTTAAGATTTGAAGTAAAACCCGTATAAATAAAATCATTATTAATGCTTTTTAGAATATAGATGTAGTGGAAAGTCATAAAGTTGGGACGTACCAGCCGGCACATCCCTCACTTACTTTCGGTTTCGGCTTCTGTGAAGCCATGCACCGAATGGCGGGTGGCTGAGCGGGTCGGTCAGGACCCATTTGATCCTTATAGCTTTATCCCTAAACTTTTGCCTTTTGGAACATTTGAAAAACAAGCCATTACATCAAAGCTTTTATCCGATAATCTTAACATTTCGAATTTGTCTCTTTTAATTAGTTCAAATCTTGAATCATTTTCATATTTTTTCCTGAATTCTGCATAATTAGTATTGAAATCAGCATCTCCTCTTTCGGGACGATCAGTGTCGGGCTTCCGTATCTTTACCAATCTTAAAGAGCCGCCTACTGTCATTATTGAATTATTAAGCAGGTACGTGAATCCGCTTTTTGTAGTCTCAACTATTTTCCCCAATTTTTCGATTTATTTTGTAAGCTCAACGTATTCTTTTCCGTTTTGACAGAAAATGCATGCAAATTCTACCGAATAATTCTTCTCATCAGTATATTTATTTTTCAATTCAACGCTCCCATCAACGATATA
>CAZYIC010000009.1:0-26443 GCA_964646925.1 uncultured Gammaproteobacteria bacterium | reverse complement strand
TGACGAATATGATTTGGTAATTTCCGTAACTTCGGAAGCGGCAAAAGGAATTATTACCAAACCCCAAACAAAGCATATTTGCTACTGTCTTACTCCAACAAGATATTTATGGAGTGGATATGATGAATACTTTAAGAATCCTGTTTTAAGATTTATAGCAAGGCCTGTGGTTTGGTATTTAAAAATGTGGGATAAAATTGCAGCCAATCGTCCTGATAAATTTATTGCAATTTCAAAAGAAGTTCAGGAGAGAATTAAGAGGTATTATGGAAGAGAGTCAGTCGTAATTTACCCTCCAGTAGAGTTTGCTCGGGGTCCTGCCGCCAGTTTCCCTCCCACCAGTGCTCGTTCGATTTCCTCAGGTAAACCTTCGGCTGGCGAACTCCGCGCTGTCGGGAGCCCTTCCTCTGGCGTCACCCCTCGCTCTAATTACTTCCTGATCGTTTCCCGTTTAGTGCCGTATAAAAAAATAGATTTGGCTGTGGAAGCTTTCAATAAATTAAAAATTCCATTAAAAATTATCGGCATTGGTTCCGAGGAGAAAAGATTGAAAAGGATGGCAAAATCAAACATCGAATTCCTGGGCAGCTTGACGGATAATGAGCTGGTGGAGTATTATAAGAACTGTCTTGCTCTGGTTTTTCCGGGTATTGAGGATTTCGGTTTGACTGTTTTGGAAGCCCAAAGTTTTGGCAAGCCGGTTATTGCCTTTCGAGGCGGGGGAGCTTTAGAGACAATTATTGATCCTTCGGCAGGCTCAGGATCTGCGACCGGATTATTTTTTGATGAAACGGTAGAGAGCTTGAGCTTGGCAATAGAGCAATTTGACAATATGAGATTTGATCCAAAAGATTGCATTGAGCAAGCGCAAAAGTTTAGTTTTAATAATTTTAAAAAACAATTTATGAAGGAGATCCTTCGTTTTACTCAGGATGACATTAAAAAAATATGAAAGTTGTTATTTTTGCAGGAGGAGTTGGGACTAGGCTATGGCCGCTTTCCCGAAAAAATAGTCCTAAGCAATTTGAAAAAATACTTGGCGACAAATCTACATTGCAGCTTGCGGTTGATAGGCTTCGTCCAGATTTCACATTTGAAGACATTTACATCGCAACAGGAAAAAAATATGAAAAAATTGTCCGTCAACAACTTCCCAAAATTCCTGCCCAGAATTTTATTTTTGAACCGGCCGTAAGAGATGTTGGTCCCGCTGTCGGCTTGGCCTTGTCTATTATAAGCAAGAAGCATCCCGATTCTCCTGTTGCGATTCTTTGGAGCGATCATTTTGTCAAAAAAGAAAGAAGATTCAGAGAGGTATTGCATTTTGCGGAAGATCTTGTCAGAAAAAACAAAAGTTCGCTTATTCTTATTGGACAACGAGCAAGATTTGCTAATCAAAATTTAGGGTGGATAGAATTCGGCCGGGAAATAGAGGAGATAAGAGGAACAAAGATTTTTGAGTTTAAGAAGCTGATTTATAGGCCTACTCTTCAGCAGGCGGAGCAATTCCTGGAAGGCGATAATTTCGCTTGGAATCCGGGATATTTCATTTCAACTCCCAAGTTTTTGCTGTCTCAATTTGAAAAATTCGCCCCAAACTTACATAGGAGAATTATGGAGATAAAAGACGAAAAGAGTTTAAGCGCTATATATCCAACACTTGAGAAAATAAGTTTTGATAATGCAATTCTGGAAAAAATAGATTCAAAATCAGTATCGGTTATCGCAGCGGATCTTGGGTGGAGCGATGTGGGGGCATGGGAAGCATTGAAAGAGGCTTTGGAAAAAGCAACGGATGAGAACGTAACAAAAGGAAAAGTTCTTATAAATGATTCTTCGGATAATCTTGTATTTAATTATACGGATCAATTGGTTGTAGGAATTGATTTGGAAAAAATGCTTGTGATAAATACAGACGATGTGTTATTAGTTTGCAATAAAAATTCGGTTCCTAAGATAAAGAAGCTTGTAGAGGAGCTAGGAAATACTCCCAACGGACATCTTACCTAGTATGTTTGATACGGAAGTTACAGAGGTAAAAAAAAGCGCCTGCTATCAATTTGGTAAAAGACTGATGGATATAGTTTTTTCAATATTACTGTTGATAGGTTTTTCCCCGATTATCGCAATAATAGCAGTAGCAATAAAACTGGATTCCCATGGGCCTATATTGGCAGATACTCCAAGAAGGGTTGGTAAAAACGGAAAACTTTTTAAAATGTACAAATTCAGATCTATGGTCGAAAATGCTCACGAAATATTACGTGAAAATCCTAGATATTCCATGTTGTATGATGTTTACAAAAAAGGAAGTTATAAATTGAAAGATGATCCTCGTATTACTTCAGTTGGTCACTTTATACGCAAACACTCTTTAGATGAAATCCCTCAAGCCATAAATATTTTAAAGGGTGAAATGAGCTTAGTAGGGCCTCGGGCATATTATCCCGATGAGCTTCGCGATCAGCAAAAAAAATATCCTTACACAATAGGCTCTGTTAAAATTGTGCTTTCAGTAAAGCCCGGCGTAACCGGTTTTTGGCAGGTTTCCGGCAGAAGTGAAATAAATTTTGATAAACGGATTGAAATGGATGCAGCTTACGTTAAAAAAAGGTCTATACTATATGACATTTGGATAATTTTAAAAACTCCCTGGGCGATGATTTCAGGCAAAGGCGCTTTATAGTTGACACTGCTTTAGTTGGCCCTGCTTAGCGGGGTTGACACAAGCTAGTTTTTTTGTTTATTATTAGGAGATGGAAGGATTTAAGAAGATTGATTTACAAGCTCCTCCCCAAACCGCAAGTCCCATTATTGATAATAGGAGTAGGCTTAGGGCAAAAAGAACTCTTCCTAAAAAATTACTGACTACTCTTGCGGTCGTGGCAGGGGCAATACTTATCTTTGGGTTAATTCTTATTTCTCCGGTACAGAAAACATATTCCGATAGTAAGAAGACTTTTGCGCAAGTAAAAGTAATGGTTGATGCATTAAAAAAACAAAATATTGAACAGGCATCTAAAGAGCTTGATAAAACTAAGGATAGTCTTACCCAAACACAAAAGAGTTTAGATGCAATGGGCTATCTCAGATTTATTCCTATTGTGGGAATGTACTACTCTGACGCGCAGCACCTAACCAAAGCAGGATTTTATGGACTTTCTGCGGCAAGAGTCTTGATTGATTCAGTAGAGCCATATGCAGATGTTTTAGGACTTAAAGGGAAAAAGGGTAGTTTTGTTACGGGTACAGCTTCTCAGCGTATACAAACAGCAGTTATGACAATGGGGAAAATTACGCCTCATATAGATGATATTGTTAAGCACATGGAAGGTGCCCGAGCGGAAATAGATGCTGTTAACCCAAATCGTTATCCTTCTTTTTTTGGTGTCACGAAGATTAGGAATGGATTGTTTCAGATAAAACAGCTTGTTGATCAGGGCGTTACTTTTGCTTCTGATGCAAGACCCCTTATTAAAATTCTTCCCAGTCTTCTAGGTGACCCTAAAGACAAAAAATATATGGTGTTGTTTCAAAACGATAAAGAGCTTCGCCCCACAGGCGGATTTATTACGGCATACGCTGTTTTTAGAGTTGAAAAGGGAGTTATTCACGTAGATAGGTCAGGCGATATTTATGCTTTGGATAATGGAATATTTGGGAAACCCGCTGCTCCGGCGCCAATTCTCAAATATCTTCCTAATGTCCCGCTTCTTAATTTGAGAGATTCCAATTTGTCTCCCGACTTTATTACTTCTATGAGCACTTTTAACACGCTTTATAAAAAAGCATCGGGATATACGGATGTAGACGGAATAATCGCTTTGGATACCAATGTTCTGGTTTCGACGATTAAGATATTGGATGATGAGGTTTATGCCGGGGGCGTCAGATTTACCAGTAAAACCGATCCTCGGTGCGATTGTCCTCAAGTTATTTATGAGTTGGAGCGTCTCATCTCAACGCCTAAGAGCGTAGATTTGAAAGTAACTACTCTTGCAGCTGTCCAAGCTCAACGAAAAGACATGATCGGGACACTTTTATATGCGATCATGGAGAAGGCTTTGAAATCCTCGCCCAAACTATACTGGGGACCTTTGTTTCAGGATATGCTGACTCAGGTGCAGCAAAAACATGTTATGTTTTATATTTACAATAAAGATGCCCAATCAGGCATTGAAGCATTGAATGCTGCAGGCAGGATAAGGCCATTTGATGGAGATTATTTGCATATTAACCAGGCAAATTTTGGAGGAGCGAAATCTAATTTATTTGTACAAGAAGCCGTTACTCAAAATTATCAGACATTAACGGATGCTACTATAACCAAGAAAATTACAATAAATTACAAGAATCCTCATGCGCCGTCTGATTGTAATTTGGAACGTGGAAATCTTTGTATCAACGCGGTTTTGAGAGATTGGTTTAGGATATACGTGCCATTGGGAAGTAAGCTTGTGGATAGTAAAGGATCTGAAGTAAAAGTGACTTCCTATGATGAATTAGGTAAAACAGTTTTTGAGGGCTTCCTAACAGTTAGGCCAAAAGGTTCTGCGGTCTTATCCCTGTCCTATACTTTGCCATTTAAAGTAAAAGACGGATCCCTGCCTCTTCTCATACAAAAACAGCCCGGAACTGGAGGAAATGAATATACGACAGAAGTTAACGGCAGCAAAGTTGACAACTTTAAGCTTTTAACAGATAAAGAGTTAAAAATTAAACTTTAATTTATACTGAGCTTGTCGAATGTATGAGAACATATAAAATAGAGGGAATTGTTCTTAAAAGAAAAAATTTTGGTGAAGCAGATAGAGTTTTGACAGTACTCAGTAAAGAATATGGCAAGATATCTATTAAAGCTCCAGGCGTAAGACGCATTCCAAGCCGCAGATCTTCTCATGTTGAACTATTAAACCTTTCCCAGCTTACTCTTTATGGAAACTCCAAGGCATTTATGCCAATAGTTATCGAAGCTCAAACTCTTGAGGATTTCTCGCAAGTTAAAAGCGATCTTCGCAAAATTGGAATAGCTTATTATGTCTGTGAGTTGATTAACGGTTTGTGTCCGGATAACCAGGAAAATAGAAGTGTATTTTTTCATTTACGCTCGACTCTTTTCGATTTGGCTAATGCTACTGACATAAGAGATATCATAGGAAATTTTGAAAAAAATCTTTTGGCAATTTTAGGTTTTTGGTCAGAGGCAAAGCTCCTGCAGTTTCAGGATTCACAAATAGTTATGGAGAAATTATTGGAGAAAAAGCTTAAAACCCTACGCGTCATGCCTCTTTTCGCTCAGTAATCAGCGCTTTAAAAGTTAATAGATTTACAATTAATAAAACCACGGAATAAAAACCATAAACAATAGCAGTTGAGGCATTAACGTCTGTGAATTTAAAAAAGAAAAACAAAACCATTAGCGGCATTAAAAATAATCCAATTAAAGAAGAAGTAAGGGCTATTTGTTTAAACCTTGGATAAAAAATAATCCCCAAAACATTAAGACTTGCGATAACAGCAAGCGCATAGAGCACATAATGATAAATTTTAAAAGTCATTGGCCAGCTTACTCCAAATAGCAGCGGCATCTTTTCCAGATAATGCGGAAATCTGGCATACATAAAAGTTGGGGGTTCGAAAATGTGAGTAGGTGCCACTATAAGGCCTCCAAGTATAAAAGTGAAGAGGTAGAAAAGTTTTAGGTGTTTCATCCTTTTGTTTTCTTGTCTCATTATTTAAGTCTAATAATTGAGTTTGAAGAAGTCAATTATGCTATAATTTTATAGATGGATAGGTCTAGGGAAGTACGACCATCACCGCGAACCGGGGAGCCGGATCTAACTGTGGTAATTCCAGCCGTCGAAAGACTTAAAGCTGAAATGATAGCAGAGCCGGTTAAGGTTATTGTTATTCCTGAAACAGAACTTACAGATGAAGAAATTATGGATGAAGAAAGGGGTAGAGGAAGAAGAATAAATCTTGAAATAGCGGGGCAAAAATCCGGACTGAAATTCGTCCAGGAAAGAAAGGGGTCTGAATTTGAAATAGGGTCGTATAGGATTTATGAAAATGAGATGAAAAACGCGGCAGAAGGACTAAGAGTTCCAAAAGGCGTGCATCTTCATATCGTAAGCTTTGCAGATCGACCAGTAGTAGTCAACATAACGGGAGGGAATAACGTAGAATTATCAAAAGAACAGTTAAATCAAATAGGTAGTGCCTCGGGCTATATGCTTTTATTGACGTTCCAATCTGATCAATATGCGAGGGATATTGTTGATTATGAGCAGGAGTCGGCGAAAGCAAACGTATGCGACGCAAACTTAATAGGATCAGACCGAGATAAAACAACACGTAATCTTACTATTGAGCAGGCAATTGGAATGCTCAATAAAGCTAATGAGGGCAGCTCACAAGCAGGCAAAGTGCCCTCCGTACGGCCTGAAGCTGTTGTCCAAAAACGCAAGCCAGTGATGTCATCGGACATAGAAATCAAAATTATGCCAGGACATCAGGGCTGGGGTCTTTGTGAGCACGCTGAGTCATATTTTTACAATGCTATAGATAAGTGGGATGGAAAAAATGCAGCAGTCGTACTCGTAAATGGCGTTTTGTTAGTGAAATTTTTGGGGAAGATGACTGCTTTATGCTTACAAACCACAACAACAAGAAATGGACAGACTTTTCTTGAAGGTAATTTTTATTCCCCAGTTGATGAGGATTTACGAAAGACTCTAAAGGAAGCATTTGATTCTGGGGAAGCAAAAATTGCTTTAAGTCGAGGAGAGTGGGCATTTATGAGACCATTGGAGTTCCATGGAGGATTACTCGAGGAAGTCAGAAAATTTACAGCTTCCTTACAGGATAGGCTTCCAGAAGAAATAGATGGAATGACCAGGCGACGATGGAGACTACAATACGCAAGCGGCGCTAGGTGAAAGGGGGTGAGATATTCTTCTTAGCTTGATAATCCCTACCCTAAATAACCCCAGTTAATAACCCTAACCCCAGTTAATAACCCCAGGGGTTAGTTAGCTTCTAACCCAAGGAAATTGCTTGCAAAATCAACTATTTATCTTCATAATAGAGTGATGCCTTATCGAAAAGCAGTTCTTGTTCCTGGCGAGATGTACCATGTTTTTAATAGAAGCATTGCCAGGGTTCCCATGTTTCCAACTGCTTCTTACTTCTTAAGGTTTTTAGATTTAATTGGATATTATCGTTTTGCGAATACTCCTACGAGTTTTTCTTTTTTTAAAAAACTTGCGAATGAAGAAAGGGTAAGAATTTTGGAGAAATTGCAGGAAGAAAATGATCAGCAAGTAGAGCTTCTAGCTTTTTGTTTGATGGATAATCATTATCACTTTTTATTGAAGCAGATTTCCGAAAGAGGGATAGCCAGATTTATAAGCAATATCCAGAACGGTTACGCTAAGTATCTAAACGTAAGGACAAAAAGATCCGGTCCACTATTTCAGCCCATGTTTAAAGCAGTGCATATTGATACAGATGAGCAATTGATTCATGTTTCAAGATATATTCACCTAAACCCGGCAACAAGTTATTTAGTGGAAGCGAAGGATTTGGATAGTTATCCATGGTCTTCCCTCCGTAAATATTTGAATCCAAAATCTTCAGAATATCCTTTTATAGATAGATCTTCTATTTTTACCTGTATCGGAAATATGAAATACAGGGAATTTGTTTATGATCAGGTGGATTACCAAAGAAAACTGGCAGAGATAAAACATCTTTTGCTGGAGTAAGCATTATGGGCACATATGTCCCGGTGTTTGAACGTATTTAACCCCTGGGGTTTGCTTAAAAGGAAGTTGATTATTGTTTGTGTTATAATTTATTGAATGGACTCATCTAATTTTACCCGCGCAAATTTTGCTAATAAAAATTCGAACGGGTTAATGGATAAAATTGTAGCACTTTGCAAAAGGCGAGGATTTGTTTATCCCTCTTCCGAGATTTATGGAGGAATGGCAAATACTTGGGATTTTGGGCCTTTGGGAACCCTTCTTAAAAATAACATTCGTGATTCTTGGTGGGAAAAATTTGTTTTAAAGCGCGATGATATCGTAGGAATCGACGCTTCGATTTTTCTCAATCCCAAAGTTTGGGAAGCATCCGGTCATGTTTCCTCTTTTACAGATGCTTTAATTGATTGCAGAAATTGCCATTTTAGGACACGTGCGGACCATCTAATTGAAGATCAGGTTGAGGGCATTAAAGTTGAAGGTTTGCCTGTCGAAGATCTGACAAAAATAATCCGTGAAAAAAAGCTAAAATGTCCTAATTGTGGTTTCGTAGATTTAACAGAAGTCCGAAAGTTTAATCTATTATTCGAAACAAGCATCGGGATTATAGAGGAAGGCAAATCAAAAGCTTATCTTCGTGGTGAAATTGCACAGGGAATTTTTGTTAATTTCAAAAACGTATTGGATACTATGCGGGTTAAAATCCCGTTCGGAATAGCGCAAATTGGTAAAGCTTTTCGAAATGAAATAACTCCGGGACAATTTATTCATAGAACTCTTGAGTTTGACCTTATGGAATTTGAGTACTTTATCAAAGAATCACAGTGGGAAGAGAAATTTGAATATTTTAAAAAAGAAATGTGGAATTGGGCAATTGATCTGGGACTGAATCCGGAAAAATTGCGTTGGCGTGAACACGAGGAATTTGAGCGTTCTCACTATTCTAAAAAAACAATGGATATAGAATATAATTACCCTTTTGGATTTAAAGAGATGTTTGGAATTGCATACAGGACTGACTTTGATTTAAAAAATCATGCAAAAAATTCAGGAAAAGACCTTTCTTATGCTGATCCGGAAAGCGGAGAAAAATATACCCCCCATGTAATTGAGCCTACCTTCGGCCTTTCACGTTTGACAGGGATAGTTCTGTTCAATTCCTACAAGGAAGAGGGAGGGCGAGTTGTGCTTTCTCTTTCTCCTAAGCTTGCTCCGTATAAAGTTGCGGTATTTCCTTTGTTAGCGAACAAACCTGAATTGGTTGAAAAGGCAAAAAAGATTTATGAGGATTTAAGAGAAAGTTTCGTTGCAGTTTATGATGGGAGGGGAAATATCGGCAAAAGATATTTTGCGCAGGATGAAATCGGTACTCCGTTTTGCATAACTATCGATTTTCAAACCCTGGAAGATAACACTATTACAATAAGAGATAGAGACTCAATGAAGCAAGAAAGAATAAGAATAGAAGAATTAGCAGAGTATATTAACAGTCGCATTTGATCCATTGACAAATGTCTTTTTTTCAAGCAAAATTAAATTAAACAGCAGGCGTATTTATTATTGATTATGCCTCAAGAAAGAAGAGGTGGGCAGGAAGACACAACCGAAATTGAAGCTTTTTTAGATGCGATAGGGGTAAAGCATCCTGTAAGGATAAGCAGCGCCGAAGGGAATGGCCATAGTGTTTTGGCTACTTGGATAGGTGAGGAAATCAGTGTTAAAGATATTAGTCAGAAATCAGTATTGGAGACAGGAAAATCAGGATGTTTGGATATTAGAGGTGATTCTGAGCACACAACCATATTTGTAAGACGTAAAGCTATGTCCCAAGGGGCAACGGAGCCAAAGACAGTGGATCCTAGACAGCTTAGGATGATTTAGATTTATGAATAATAAAAAAATAATTATATTTTCAGCGATTGGAGCGATAGTTTTAGTCGCCGGAGCAATTTTAATTTTATCTTCCGGTAAAAAGAACGCTCCGGTTGAGGTTGCGCAAGTCCCGCAGGAAGAAAAAATTACTGTGATTGAACCCGAAGAAATAGGATTGAATTTAACAGCATCAGCTAACAATAGAGAGGTAATTCTTGAAGTTAGCAATACGGGGGATATATCGGGAATGGATTACGAATTATCTTATATATCCAAAGGGGACATTCCCAGAGGAGTTATAGGACACATAGATGTAAAAGTAGCCGGAAAACCGGTTAGACAGGAAATTACCCTTGGCACATGCTCGGATGTGTGTCATTACGATGAGGATGTTTCGGATATTAAACTAATCGTAAAACTTTTAAAAACTGACGGTTCTACCGCTTCTATTCAAAAATCCCTCGAACTAGAACAATAAAGCCCCCACATATTGAGTTTTAATTTTTTTCATACACTATTTTGGTTATTTTCCTCTTGACATGTTCTAAAAAATGGCTCAAAATTATAATAAGTGGGACAAAGTGGGAAAAAGTGGGGCGGACTGAGCATTGCGAAGGAGCCCGCTTGCGAGCAGCAGCGAGACAAGGGCGGACAGGCAAAACATAAACTTAATTAAATCAATATGAAGCGGCAGGCAGGAATGTTATTGGGACAGTTCGAGGGAATTGTCGGGGAGAAAAGCAGAGTAGCTTTTCCCAAAAAATTAAGGGAAATTATAGGAGACAAATTAATAATAACTTTAGGATATGAAAATTCGCTTATCATCGTTTCGGAAACAGGATGGAAAGCACTCCTGGAAGGAACAGAGGGTAGACCGTTTATTGAGAAACCGGCCCGCGAAACCCAGCGTTACCTTCTCGGAGGAGCAACAAACGCTTCGCTTGATTCTAAGGGAAGGTTTATTATACCTGAGTACTTACGACGCTTTGCAAAGATTAAAGAACAAGTTGTATTCCTAGGATTGTCACGATACGTTGAGCTGTGGGATAAAGAAATTTGGGAAACCTACAGACAGAACCTTGAAAAAAATATAGAGAATATTTCTCAAAAGCTTATAGATGGAAATGAAAAGATAAAGCATGAGTGATTTTCATAAATCTGTATTTTTGGCAGAAGCAATAGATGCATTAAACATTAAGCCGAATGAGAAGTATATTGACGCAACATTGGGTGGGGGCGGACACGCAAAAAAGATTTTGGAGTTGGGTGGAGAAGTGTTGGGTATAGATGTTGATAAGGATGCAATTGAAAATATTGAGAGCGAAATCAAAAATCAAAACTCAAAAATCAAAAATTGGGAACGACTGAAGCTTGTAAGAGGGAATTTTAGAGATATAGATAGAATTGCACGTTTAAATAACCTGCCTGCCGGCAGGCAAGGTTTTGAGAAAGTGGCTGGGATAATTTTTGACCTTGGTGTTTCCAGTCATCAGATAGATAATCCCGCGCGGGGATTTAGCTTCCAGAATGAAGGGCCCCTGGATATGCGAATGGATCAGGAATTAGGTGTTAGGGCCCTTGATTTAATAAAAATTTTAACGAAAGGAGAGCTCAATGAAATATTTACTAAACTTGGTGAGGAAAGTCGTAGTTGGGCGATTTCTGATGCTATTGTCAGGGCCCGTAGCATAAAACCAATTGAGACAACAGGGGATTTGGCAAAAATAGTTTTTAAAATAGCAGGACAAAGTAAAAAAGTCTTTCAGGCATTGAGAATTGCGATAAATGATGAGCTAAATGCTCTTTCACAAGCTCTGCCTAAGGCAGTAAAGCTTCTGAAAAAAGATGGAAGACTGTGCGTAATATCTTTCCATTCGCTGGAAGATAGAATTGTTAAGAGAAAATTTATTGAGTTTGAGAAGAATGGATTTGGAAAAATTATTACAGACAAACCGATTGTTCCGTCAGTTGAGGAAAAGAAGGCAAATAAAAGATCAAGAAGCGCAAAACTAAGAATTTTTGAGAAATGCTTATGAAAAAACCCGGCTTAATTTTGATATTTTTAATAGGATTAATTATCGTATTGTCTGTGGTTAAGGTAGTTCTATACAATAGATTGTCGACTTCGGGAGTATTTGTTGGGAAAATTGAAGAAGAAATAAATATTTATAAGACGCAAAACACTATTTTGTCGGAGAAATTACTAAGCTTGTCTTCGCTTGAAAATATTTCTACCAAAGCAACAAAATTGGGTTTTGTTAAAGAATATTCCTCAATGATTCTTGGATCCTTGCCTTTGGCAATCAAGCAATGATTCTTGAATACGTATGAAATGGCGCTATCCTTTTGTTTTTGTAGTCCTCTTGATTTTTTTTATTGCCGTAATAGGCCGTTTGTTTTATTGGCAGGTTGTTAAGGCCGAAATGCTTTCAGGATTAGCGGAAATTCAATATGCGGGATCTATAAAAGTTATGCCGAAACGCGGAGAAATCAAAACGTCCGATGGGTTTCCGATAGCCGCAAATAAAGTTTCCTATAGTTTGTATATTAACCCCAGGGAAATAAAAGATAGAAATGCAACCATAAATGCACTCTCAATGAGCCTTAACATTGACACCGCTTCTATTAGTTCCCGATTGCTGCCTGATAAATTATGGGTTGCAATAAAAGGAGGACTTGATGTCCAAAAAAAACAAGAAATAGAAAAAATAAATCTTCCCGGGATCGGATTTGAAGAGCAGTTTGCGCGTTTCTATCCCGAAGCATCCGCTGCCGCGCATCTCATAGGTTTTGTCGGGAAAAACGAACGAGGAGAAGATAAAGGCTCTATGGGACTGGAAGGATACTATGATAGGCTCTTAAAAGGCAAAGAGGGATATGCTGTAGATCTTCACGATGCGTTAGGGAAGCCGATTTTATCTAAAAGAAATAATAGGATAGGAGGTATGGATGGAAGCAATTTGATCTTGAGTATTGACAGGCCGATACAATTTTTAATTGAACAAAAACTTAAAACTGCAGTAGAAGACTATGGGGCATTGGGTGGGATGATTGGAATTATGGAGCCGGCAACGGGAAATATTCTAGCAATGGCAGGGCTTCCTTCTTTTTCGCCCGATAAATACTGGAAATACGATGAAAATTTATACAAAAATCCGTTTATTGCAAATACTTTTGAACCCGGTTCGACCCTCAAGCCGATTGTAATGGCTTCAGGGTTAGATGCAGGGCTTATTACGCCCCAAACGAAATGTACTATTTGCGATGGTCCTATAACTGTTAGCGGTTATGATCTTCATACATGGAACGACAAATATTACAAAGATACGAATATGATTGAAGTCATACAGCATTCAGATAATATTGGCATGGTATATGTTGCGCAAAAAATAGGAGTAGATAGGATAATTTCGTATCTGACCCGATTTGGAATTGGCAATTTGACAGATATTGATTTGCAGGGGGAAACCTCCGTATCTCTAAGGCCCAGAAATGCTTGGTATGATGTAGATTTGGCGACTGCAGGTTTTGGTCAGGGAATTTCCGTTACTCCGATTGAGCTTTTGACAGCGTTTTCTGCTTTTGCCAACAAGGGTAAAATGATGCAGCCTCGTGTAGCAGTTGCTTTTGAAAATCCTTACGGGGAATTAGTAAAAATACCGACCAAGATTAAGGGAACACCTATTTCCGAAAAAACAGCTAAAGTTATAACTGAGATTTTGGTAAATGCTGTTGAAAAAGGTGAAGCGCAATGGGCACGGCTTAAGGGTTATAGAATTGCAGGAAAAACCGGTACCGCTTCAATTCCCGTAAAAGGCCACTATGATCCAAATAGCACCATAGTTTCATTTATTGGCTTTGCTCCCGTTGATAATCCAAAATTCGTAATGCTTGTTATTTTGGAGAAACCCACAACATCTATTTATGCGGCGGAAACAGCCGCCCCTGTTTTTTTTGATATAGCTTCGGATTTATTAAACTATTACGGCATTCCGCCTTCAAAATGAGACAACTGGAGGTAGAGAGTAATAAAAGGTATAATAGGGAGCATGTGGCAGAGAACGAAGAATGTTTACCATCTAGGGGTTGCGATAATCTCGAACGTTTGGTTTAGATTTCCTTCAAGAAAACTAACGACCATAGGTGTTACAGGAACGGATGGAAAAACAACTACAACTAGTTTAATTTATCACATTTTAAATTCAGCAGGATTTAATGCTTCTATGGTTACTTCTGTCGGGGCAATGATTGGCGGAAAAGATTACGATGTTGGTTTTCATGTTACCACCCCTTCATCTTTTGCTGTCCAAAAATTTATTAAAAAAGCAGTAAGATCGGGAGCGCAGTTTCTGGTTTTAGAAACTACTTCGCATGCGTTAGACCAGCATAGGGTTTTTGGAATTAAATATGAGGTTGGAGTCTTGACCAATGTTACGCATGAGCATTTGGATTATCACAAAACCTATGAAAATTACGTCAAAACAAAAGCAAAACTTTTTAAAATGAGTAAAGCTGCGATTACGAACAGAGACGATAAGTCATATTCCCAAATTTCTAATTTTAAATTTTTAATTTCTAAGTTAATTACATATGGACTTGAGAAGAATGCGAATGTAAATCCAGAGAGTTTTCCTTTTAAAACAAATTTGATTGGGGAATTTAATGTGTACAATGTTTTGGCTGCAATTTCTGCTTGCAAGGCGCTTGGGATAACGGACGAAGATATTAGGAAGGGCGTAGGAACTTTTAAGCCTCCGCTTGGAAGAGGAGACATTATTTATAATAAGGATTTTATAGTTATGATTGATTTTGCGCATACTCCGAATGCATTTGAACAAATCCTAAGTGCAATTAAACCGAGTATAAAAGGTAGGCTAATTCATGTATTTGGTTCGGCAGGACAAAGAGATGTCAGCAAGCGGCCGATGATGGGTAGAATTTCTTCTGAGTATTCAGACATTGTTGTTTTGACATCGGAAGACCCTCGTTCGGAGTCTGTAGATCAAATTAACGAACAGATCGAATCAGGAATTGAAATTCCAAATCCAATCCATTCGACAAACTCAGGACAAATTTCAAATAAATCCAAAATTCAAATTCATAAAATTCCAAACAGGAAAGAAGCGATTGAGGCGGCGATTAAGATGGCGAGAAAAGACGATTTTGTTCTTATAACCGGAAAATCACATGAGAGATCTATGAATTACGGACATGGTGAGGTTGCGTGGGATGAATACGGCATTGTGCGAAAAGCGATAAGCAATAAGCATTTATGAAAGTCAAATCAATACACTTCGTTGGAATAAAAGGAGTTGGAATGACGCCTTTGGCTATTATTGCCAAAGAAGCAGGTATTAAGGTTACCGGCTCTGACATTCCCGATGAATTTATTACAGATGCATCCCTTAAAAAAGCGGGAATTATTTCTTTTACAGGTTTTTCGCCTTCCCACCTGGAAGGCGGGAACTCGGATGTAGACTTGGTGATAACAACAGGGGCGCATGGGGGATTTGATAATATCGAGGTTTTGGCGGCAAAGAAGAAGGGTATAAAAGTTATATCTCAGGGACAAGCAGTGGGGATTTTTATGAATGGCGCAATTTTTGGCAGAAAATTTACAGGGATTTCAGTAACGGGAACTCATGGAAAAACAACTACAACCGCAATGATTGCAACTATGCTGAAGACGAATAAACTTGACCCGTCCTTTCTGATTGGGACTGCGGATGCGCCATCTTTGGGTGCGTCAGGACATTACGGATTAGGCAATTATTTTGTTGCCGAAGCAGATGAATACATGACGGAACCGACATATGACAAAACTATAAAACACATGTGGCAGCATCCAAAAATTGCAGTGATTACCAATATTGAATTTGATCATCCGGACGCTTATAGTTCCCTAGACGATACGCGGGAAAAATTTCTCGCTTTTGCTAATCAGCTTCCTGACGATGGAGTTTTGATTGCTTGCGGGGACGATCATCAAGTTAAAAAGCTTCTCTGTGAATTTAAAGGCAGAAAAGTTACTTTTGGTTCTGCAAGGCAGAATGATTATATTGCGGATAACATTTTGAAAAGTGTTAAGCTTGCTGTTTTTGGAGATCACAACCGTTTAAATGCCGCAGCGGCTTTTATCGTTGGGTTGGAAATTGGATTATCGGAAGAACAAATAAAAAAAGGCTTAGAGGAATTTAAAGGTTCAAAAAGACGATCCGAATTTATAGGTGTGCTTTCCGGCGGAGCGCTTTTATTCGATGATTATGCGCATCATCCCACAGAAATTCAAAAAACCCTGAAAGCGTTTAGGGAAAAATTTCCATCCTCAAAGATAGTTTGCGTTTTTCAGCCGCATACCTATTCTAGAACAAAATCGTTGTTCGAGCAATTTAGTAATTCGTTTAAAGATATAGACACTGTTATTTTGACCAAAATATATTCATCTTTGCGTGAAAAGCCCGATTTAACAGTCTCCATGCCGGATTTAACAAAAAAAATAAAGCTAAGCGGAAAAAAAGCTTTATTTTTGCCCGAACTTTACGATGTGGTAAAATACATAAATACTCAAGAGTTTGGGAAAAACGTAATAGTTATTACTATGGGTGCCGGAGATATTTATAAGATTGAAAAAGAATTAAGAATTAAGAATTAAGAATTATGCAGAAGTTGATTGTAAACGGCGGAAAAAAGTTAACAGGAAAAATAGCAGTTTCGGGAGCAAAAAATGTTGCCCTAAAAGCACTCGTTGCTGCTTGCTTAACGGACGAAAAAGTAATAATAGAAAATATTCCCCTTATCTCGGATTTTATGGTAATGGTCAATATTCTAAGAGAACTAGGCGGAGAGGTTGCAATAACAGATCATAAAGCGGTAATTAGGGTAAAAGAATTTAAAAAAGATAAAATATCTTTAGATGAAGCTGCTAATATAAGAACTTCTTCAATGTTTCTTTCTCCTCTTTTGGCAAGAAAAAAAAGCGCAATAATTCCCAATCCGGGAGGATGTAGAATAGGTGCAAGGCCAATTGACAGGACTATAAAAGGAATCGAAGTTTTGAGTATGAGTACTAAATACAATAGTAAAGACGGATATTTTTATTTAAAAAATAATGAAGTAAAAGAATTTAGAAAAGTAATTTATAGATTTGATAAAAACACTCATACGGGTACTGAAACATTAATTCTCTCTTCAGTTCTTTATAATGGAAAAGTTGTTTTGCAAAATGCTGCTGAAGAGCCTGAAATTAATGAACTTATAAATTTTTTAGTACAAATGGGCGCAAAAATCGTAAGAAGCGGAAAAAGAGAAATAACAATTAATGGCGTTAAAAAACTTCATGGGGCTACTTTAGTAATCCGTCCGGATAGAAATGAAATTGTAACTTTTGCTATAGCGGCAATAATTACAAGAGGAGACATTTTTGTAAAAGATGCTCATAGAGTCGACTTGAAAGCATTTATCGAAAAGATGAAAGATATCGGTTGCGGAATAGAGGCAAAAAAAGACGGGATAAGATTTTTTTATAAAGGAGAATTGAAGCCAAGCGATGTAGAAACTTCTTTTTATCCCGGGTTCATGACAGATTGGCAAGGACCTTGGGCGGTTCTTATGACTCAGACAAAGGGGACATCTTCGATTCACGAGACTGTTTATGAGAGCAGATTTGGTTATGTCGGACAGCTTAGAAAAATGGGAGCTGAAATTTCTTTTTATAATCCTCAAGTAAAAGATCTTGAAAAGATTTACAATTTCAATCTTTCAGATGCGGATCCAAATTATTACCGTGGCATAAAGATAAAAGGCCCAACCCGTCTCCATAATGCCGTTGTCGAAATTTCAGATCTAAGAGCCGGCGCAACTTTAGCTTTAGCGGCGTTTGCAGGGGCTGGGAAAAGTGTAATTTTTGGCGTAGAACATCTGGACAGGGGCTATGAAAAATTTGAAGAACGATTTAGATCATTGGGCGCAAACATAAAAAGAATTAACGAATAACATAAGATGAAAAAAATTGCGGCAATAATTTTAGCAGCAGGTAAAGGAAAAAGAATGAACTCAAAGCAAATAAATAAAGTAGTTTTGCCTTTGGGGAATAAGCAGATGATTCTTTACGCGGTTGATAGATTAAAAAACCTCGATATTAATCCGATTGTTACAGTAGTAGGTTATGCGAAAGAGTCTGTTATGAAAATTTTGGATGGTAAAGTTATTTTTGCGGAGCAGAGGAAAAGACTGGGAACTGCGCATGCGGTAATGTGCGCTTTGAAAAAAATCCCTGAAGATATTGGAACAGTTCTGATTCTCAACGGCGATGACTCCGCTTTTTATTCGGAGGAAATAATCAAAAAACTTATAAAAACTCATCTGGAAGAAAAGACAGCATTGTCTTTTTTGACAATTATGATGGATAATCCTACCGGACTTGGAAGAGTTATTAGGGATGATGTCGGAAGGGTACTTAGGGTTGTTGAAGAAAAAGATGCTGTTGAAAAAGAAAAAAAGATAAGAGAGATTAACCCCGCGTGCTACATAATTTCTATTGAATTCCTCAGGAAATATCTTAAAAAGGTTAAGAAAAGTCCTGCAACGGGAGAATATTATCTGACCGGTCTTATTGATATCGCTATTAAAAATAATGAAAAAATAGAAGCTGTAAAAGCAGGAAAAATTGTCTGGCGCGGCGTAAATACGCCGAAGGAGTTTAAGGAAGCAAAAATGATGTTCTTAAAAACTTAATAATATGGAATTTTACGTAGAGAGGCTTAAAAATTTTTCACCCGAACTGACAGCTCAACTGAATAAACTATTAAAACAGTTGAATGAAACTGCAATTTCTCTTGACGATAAGGATATAGCGGACATGATTGCCTCCCCGTCTAATCGTTTATTTGTTGCAAGAAGATCAGATAATAAAGAAGCAATTGGCATGTTGACGCTAGTTGTGTTTCGTGCTGCGTTTGCAAAAAAGGGATTGCTTGAGGATCTTGTTGTTGATGATGTCTATCGTGGAAAGGGAATTGGCACAAAACTTATTTTGGCTGCAATAGATGAAGCTCGCGGAGAAAAAGTTGTAAATATTGATTTTACTTCTCACCCAAAAAGAGTTTCGGCAAATAGACTTTATCAGCATTTGGGTTTTGTGAAACGAGACACCAATATGTATAGAATAGAATTATAGCAATGCAGCAAGTTAAACCCATAGTTCTTTTCGACATTGACTACACGCTTTTTGACACGGCTTTTTTTAAGCAAAGTAAACTTTTGAAGCACAAAATCTATGCAGACGTAATGCAAGTTTTAGATAATCTTAGTGCTTTTGCATTGCTTGGAATTTTCTCTAAGGGGGAATCGGAATTTCAAAAAACCAAACTTGAAAAAACCGGAATAGCAAAGTTTTTCAAAGAAAAAAATATTCACATATTTGATGATAAGGATGCTAATTTGATAAATATTTTAGAAAAGTACAAAGATTCTAAGATATTTCTTATTGATGACAAGTTGAGCGTATTGTCTTCTGCTAAGAAGCATGTGCCGGAAGTTTGTGTAATTTGGGTCAAAAGAGGGCCATTTGCTGAAAATCAACAACCTATTTTTGGTTTTGTTCCCGATGCAGAGATTAAAAACCTTTCGGAAGTTGTTGAAATAGTCAAATCCAGTTTATAGTTATTAATTTTTAATTAATAGTTAGAATTATGTGTGGAATATTTGGGTATGTCGGAAAACAAAATAAAGCGGCGGATATTGTTCTTGAAGGATTAAAACTTCTTGAATACAGAGGTTATGATTCTTGGGGAGTTGCTGTAAAAAAAGAGAAAAAATTGGAAGTAGATAAGCACGTTGGGAGAATTGGAGACGCAAAGGTAAATTTACCCCAAAGCACTTTGGGGATTGGACACACTAGGTGGGCAACTCATGGGAAAGTAACAGTCGTAAATTCTCATCCCCATCTTGATTGTTCAAAAACAATTGCAGTTGTTCATAATGGAATTGTTGAAAATTTCCAGGATTTAAAAGCCGATTTAATTAAAAAAGGACATAAGTTCATTTCGGAAACAGATACTGAAGTTATTTCGCATCTTGTTGAGGAAAATCTTAAGCATGAAGGTTTTTCATCTTCTGTCAGGGATGCATTCAATGTTCTCAGGGGTTTGAATGCTGTTGTTGTTGCAAATGCCGTATCAAAAGAAATAGTTGCGGCCAAGACAGGGTCTCCTCTTGTGGTCGGTATTGGGAGCCATGAATTATTTGTTGCATCAGACGCATCGGCAATTGTAAAGCATACAAAAAATGTTATTTTTCTTGAAGACGATCAAATGGTAATTCTGGGAGAAAAATTGAAGCTAATTATTTTGCCTGATGGAAGAGCAATTGCTCCGGAAATTCACAGACTTGATTGGAAATTTGAAGAAACAACTAGGGGTAACTTTAGACATTTTATGCTTAAAGAGATTGGTGAGCAGCCGAGGGTTATCGAAAATATTGCTTTAAATTACCTTGCTGAAACACAAAAACTTGCGAAGCTTATTGAGTATGCTTTTGGAACTTATATGCTTGGATGCGGCACTGCTTCTTATTCTGCATTGGCCGGTACCTATCTTTTTTCAAGAGCTGCAAAGAAACATATTAATTTTTTAATAGGCTCCGAATTCGGCTACCTTGAAGATTACCTAACGGATAAAAGCCTTGTAATTCCTATTTCCCAATCTGGAGAGACAATAGATGTTGTGGATCCTGTTCAGAATGCGAAGAAAAAAGGATCAAAAATTGCAGCAATAGTTAATGTGTTAGGATCGACTTTATATAGACAGGCAGATTTTAAAATTCTTTTGGGCGCTGGTCCTGAGAAAGCTGTAGTTGGGACCAAAAGCTTTATTGCAATGATGGCAGTGATAATTCTGACAGTGTACGCATTGATAAAAAAAGAAAAACAGGGAAAATCTATTCTTTTGAAAGCAGCTGATAATGTAAGGTTAATTTTGAAAAACGGAATGACGGACAGCATAAAAAGAATGGCAGCTGAATTAAAAAACAAAGAACACATATATGTTATAGGTCGTGGATTATCGTATGCAACAGCTCTTGAAGCGACTTTAAAAATAAAGGAAACTGCTTGCGTTCATGCGGAAGGATTTGCGGGCGGAGAGTTAAAGCACGGGGTTATTGCGCTCATTGAAAAGGGGACTCCTTGCATTGTTATTGCTTCCAACGATGAAACATATGATGATATAATTTCCAATGCTCAGGAAATAAAGGCGCGAGGCGGATTTATTATTGGGATCGGATCCAAAAATAATGAGGTATTTGACAGATTTTTAGAAACTGCTGATGTTGGAGATGCAACTATTATCCCTCAGGTCGTAATTTCTCAGCTTCTAGCTTATCATCTTGCATTAAAGCGTGGAATTAAAGATCCTGATAAGCCCCGCAACCTCGCCAAAAGCGTGACTGTAAAATAATTGTTTGATTGCGGATAGTCTCGGTGCTATAATAAGAATTTGAATAATGAATGTTGAACGAGGGGCAAGCGAAAAATGGACTTCAGGTGTAATCTCTGCAGACGGATGCGGGAATTGTGTGGCGGCTGGTTTCGCTAGGGAAACTTGGATATCAAAAGGGGGCACTGCTATAAAAACAAGCGCAAAAGCAAGACTTAACTACACTTTTGTTTACAGGGCTAGTCTTCGTAGGACTCTTAATCTTGAGTCCAAACCCCGCCAAACCCCAAAATAAGCTGTTTTTGAATAAACATAAAGTTTGGGGTATAATACGTAAATGGCACAGCTTTTGGGGCTAATTCTCCTTTCGGTTTTTGTAACAGGCGTTCTTCTCGTGCCTTTCATCGACTTTTTGTACAAAATGAAACTTCAAAGACTAAAACAAAAAACTGTTGATATGTTTAACAAACCAACTCCTACTTTTGATAAGTATAATAATTGGAAAGTCGGTACGCCGTTTGGAGGAGGAATTTTAATTATAGCTGTTGTCTCCGTATTGACTTTTTGGGCATATGGAATACTGAAAGTTGACATTAAACCCTGGGAGGTTTTCGTAATTATGCTGACATTCGTAGGTTTTGGAGCCTTGGGGTTTTACGATGATTTAAAAAAACTGGTTAACGGCAATAATGTTTTTTTTGGCTTAAGATTTAGGCATAAATTTATAATACAATGGATACTGGCTTTTGCCATAGCTTCTGTTTTGTATTTTCAGCTTGGGTATTCTTATGTTTTTATCAGAGGATTTGGGTTGGCGTCTTTGGGTTTTTTGTTTATTCCTTTTGCGGCTTTTGTAATTGTTTCTTTTGCAAATGCATTCAATATTGCCGACGGATTGGATGGGTTAGCCTCGGGACTTTTGCTTATTTGTTTGGCTGCATTTTTGGCAATTACGTCCAATCAGCTTGATTCACCCTTGGGAATTTTTATAGCAGTACTGATGGGAAGTGTCGGCGCATTTTTATATTTCAATATTTACAAAGCAAGAATTTGGCTTGGAGACGTAGGCGCGTTGTCTCTTGGGGCAGTTTTGGCAGTCATAGGGCTTCTGACGGGCAAAGTTATTGCTCTGGCATTTATAGGAGGCGTATTTGTTATAGAAATTGCATCGTCTCTTATTCAAATTCTTGCAAAAAAGTTTTTACATAGGAAAGTATTTATCGCATCCCCTCTTCATTTACTTCTTCTGCGCATTGGCTGGGATGAGCCAAAGATTGTTATGCGGGCATGGCTTTTGGGATTTCTTTTTGCAATTTTAGGACTTTACATAGCATTTATTAACTGATTTTCAGACTTCGTACAATCTATGAAGAAAATAGACATATCTCTCTTAATTTCCGTGATTTTTCTTACTCTTTTTGGACTTTTCATGATTTACGATGCGTCTTCATACGTTGCATTTAGGGATTTTGCAGATAAGTACCATTATATAAAAGACCAATTTTTTTGGGTTGCAATTGGGTTTACCGCATTAATCTTTTTTTCTTTTTTTAATTATCATAAATTTTATGTTCTTGCTCTTCCAATTCTTTCCATTGCCTTAGTTCTGCTTATTCTGGTTTTTGTTCCGGGTATTGGAGTTAAACTTTTGGGAGCCAATCGCTGGATTGATACGGGATTTTTTCTTTTGCAACCGGGGGAATTTGTAAAACTTGCTTTAGCAATATATCTTGCCGCATGGTTTTCCAATAAGGAAAAAGGAAGACTTCCTGCATTTTTGCTTTTGATGTTTTTGGTTTTGGGACTTGTAATGCTTGAGCCGGATATGGGTACGGGAGCCGTAATCTTGAGCGAAGCTTTGGCAATATATTTTTTGTCCGGGGCGAATATAATTCATTTTTCCTTACTGGTTCCAATAATTGGATTTTTAGGATTTATAGCTATAAAAATATCTCCATACAGGGCAAAAAGGTTTGAATCATTTTTGAATACGGATCAAATAGATGCATCTTCCTATCATGTTAAGCAAATTTTAATTGCACTTGGATCAGGAGGACTTACCGGAGTTGGCCTTGGAAATTCTTTGCAAAAGTACGCATACCTTCCGGAAAGCACAACGGATTCTATTTTTGCAATCATCGCGGAAGAGTTGGGGTTTTTAGGCGCAACAGCTTTAATCTTATTATTCATTTTTATTATTGGCAGATGTTTTTATATAGCGGTTAATGCAAAAGATAGTTTTGGAAAACTTCTGGGAGGAGGAATAACAACTTTCCTGGCAGTTCAGACAATTATAAATTTGGCTTCGCAAACAGTGATTGTGCCATTAACCGGAATCCCTCTTCCTTTTATTTCTTATGGAGGATCTGCTTTAATTATCGATCTTGCTGCAATAGGGATACTTTTGAATATCAGTAAATCTAAAAGCTAAAATCGAAAAGCGAAAATTATGAAAATTGTTTTAATCGGAGGACATTTATCTCCCGCCCTTTCTGTTTTGGAAGCTCTTCCAAAAGACGTGGAGGTCCTTTTTATTGGCAGAAAATATAGTTTTGAAGGAGACAGGGCTTTATCTTTGGAATACAAAACAATTACCGGATTAAATATCCCTTTTGCCGCTTTAAGTACGGGAAGACTTCAAAGAAAATTAACCAGATATACTCCGATATCTCTTCTTAAATTGCCGGCAGGAATTATTAGAGCTTTTTTTATCCTGATTAAATTTAAACCTGCGGTTGTTTTGGGATTTGGCGGATATGTTTCCGTTCCTGTTGTGTTCTGCGCATACTTACTTAGAATTCCCGTTGTAATACATGAGCAAACTTTGGAAGCAGGACTTGCCAATCGAATTCTCTCTCGATTTGCAGCAAAAATTTGCATCTCCTGGAGTTCTTCGGAAAAATATTTTCCAAAAGAGAAAACGGTTTTGACAGGAAACCCCATGCGAAAATTAACAATTAACAATTTACAATTTACAATTAATAATAATTTACCGGTAATTTATATTACGGGAGGAAGTTCGGGATCTCATTTTATAAATTCACTTATCGAAGGATGTATTAAAGAACTTCTTGGGAAATATATTGTTATTCACCAGGCAGGAGACGCAAAGGAATTTCATGATTTCGACCGTTTAGAAAAAATTAAAGACTCTTTGTCTGTTAATCTCAGCCTTCGGTATATATTAAAAAAATTTATCGACCCATCGGAAATCGGAGAAATTTTAAACAAAAGCTCTTTGGTTCTCACAAGGTCGGGTGTCAATACCATAACAGAACTTATCTATTTTGAAAAACCGTCTTTATTAATTCCGCTTCCTTTCTCCCAAAACAACGAACAGCTGAAAAATGCGAGATTTTTGGAGAAGTTAGGGTTAGGTATTGTTTTAGAGCAAAACAACCTCGATAGCAAGAAGTTGGTTCAAATGATATCCAAAATGCTTAACAATATAAATAGCTATAAGATTGATAAAACGCAAAAAAAATTAATCCCAAAAAATGCAGCAGAAAATATAATAGAGGTGGTTAATTATGTCGGTAAAACCAAGGCATAAAAGGTCTTTTAAGAAAAAAATAACAGGGTATTTTTTTTTGCTGATAGTGTTGGGATTTGCAAGTTTCTATTTTTATTCAATAATTTCCTCAAAAAATCCCTTATTTATCAGTCCATTGGGAAAGCAAAATCTCAATACGCAGTCCGTAGAAAAACTTCTAAAAAGCAATAAAATTTTATTTTCTTCCGTATCTCTGTCGGGCTTAACATATATAATTAAGTTGCAAAGCAACACTGAAGTTAAATTATCTTCGCAAAAAGACATAGGACGTCAAATATCCTCTTTACAAAGAATACTAAGAGAGCTTACAATAGTAGGAAAGCCATTTAAGGGTATAGATTTTAGGTTTAATGAACCTATTATTTCCTTTTAGTCTTAAGTATGAGTGAGGGAAAAATAGTAGTCGGAGTTGATATAGGCACTTCAAAAATAGTTACTGCAATTACAAGAGTGGATGAGGACTCGGTAAACGTCTTGGGGGTATGTGAGGTTGTATCCAGGGGCGTTAGAAAAGGCCAGATAGTCGACATAAAGGAAGCTGTTGGATCTATCAATAATTCTCTTGACGGAGCGGAAAGAATGGCAGGCTATTCTGTCTCTCGTGTAATTGTTTCAATCGGCGGAAGCCATATTGAGTCTCAAAATTCAAGAGGAGTTGTTGCTGTTTCTGCACCTCATGGAGAAATTACACAAAGCGATTTGAATCGCGTGATTGATGCTGCAAGAGCAGTCTCTCTTCCTTCGAGCAGACAAATAGTTCACGTTTTACCGCGTAATTACGTTGTAGACGGACAGGAGGGGATAAAAGACCCAATCGGAATGACCGGAATTAGGCTTGAAGTAGACACCCATATTATTTCTGCCGCATCAACTTCACTAAGCAATCTGGAAAAGGCGTTTTCCGAGGTCGGAATTGATATAGACGCAGTTGCCTTCAGCGGTTATGCTTCGAGTCTTTCAGTTTTATCCGAAACAGAAAAGGAATTAGGCGTTGTTTTGGTAGATATTGGAGCGGGAACAACAGATATATCGATTTATGTAGACGGATCGGTTGCGTATTCCTCCGTTTTGCCCATTGGAGCGAGACACATTACGAATGATTTGGCAATCGGCCTTAGAATTTCTTTGGAGTCTGCCGAGAAAATAAAAATACATTTATCCAACTCTTTTAAGAAGCCAAAAGCGGAAAGATTGGGGGAGACATTTGAGAGAGAGTCCAGAGATTCGGACGAATTGGATCTTAGTTCTCTGAGCCTGTCAGAAGATCTTAAAAAAGTTTCCAATAAAACATTGGTGGATGGAATAATAAGGCCTCGCCTGAATGAAATTTTTACTATGATAGGGATAGAAATTAAAAGATCGGGATATATAGGTCTTACCCCGTCGGGAATTGTGATAACAGGAGGGGGAGCCCTAACAATAGGAGCTGTGGATAGCGCTAAAAGAATTCTTGCAATGCCGGTTCGAGTAGGAATTCCGATAAACATGAAAGGATTGATAGACGAGATGGAAACTCCTTCTTTTGCAGCAGTTGTGGGGCTATCCGTTTTTGGAGCAACACTCAACATAAAACAATCTTTGCCGTTCGGTTTTAACATCCCTAACTTGGGAAATTTGGGTTTTAACAAGTTGCTGTCCCGCATAATTAATTTTATTAAGTCTTTTATGCCCTAAATGGACTCACTTGCCCGCCGACTCGGCCTTCGTAGCCACTTCGGCGAAGGAGGCAGCATTTGCGAAGGCGGAAGCCTTGGTGAAGTGCGGGTGAATAAGTTAAAATACATTTGCGACATTTCAGGTAATGGCAAGTAGCATTGGGG